>JALZBE010000510.1 GCA_030947665.1 Vulcanimicrobiota bacterium
CGCTACGCTACGTGTTCGTGCTGCGTTTGCTGTAGTTGCAGGCGCTGCATCATCTGCGGCGTCGGCAGCTTGATGTCGCGGGCGAGCTTCAGCCACGCCAGGACCTTGATCGTCCACCACGTGGCGTCGATCTCGAACCAGCGCAGGCCGTGGCGCGCACTGAACGGGAATGCGTGGTGGTTGTTGTGCCAGCCTTCGCCCCACGCCAGAAACGCGACCCACCAGTTGTTGGTCGACTTGTCGCCGGTGCGGAAGGTTTGGTAGCCGCTGTGGTGCGCCGCGCTGTTGACCAGCCACGTGATGTGATACGTGATCACGATGCGCACGAAAACGCCCCAGATCAGCCATGATACGCCGCCGATCGCGAAGAGTACGGCCGCCAGCGCCACCGTCCACCACAGGTACGAGTTCTCCAGGAACTGATAAAACTTGTCGTTCGCCAGATCCGGCGCGAGACGCACCTGCTCCGGACGCGAAAGCATCGCGTCGTTAGGCTTGTACAGCCATTCGAAGTGGCTCCACATCAAACCGCGGTGGATGTCGTGCGGATCGCCTTCTTTGTCCGTGTGCGCGTGGTGCGCGCGGTGCGTCGAGATCCAATCGATCGGCCCGCCTTGCAGCGCCAGCGTACCGAGGATCGCGGCTGCGTACTCGAGCGGCTTCGCCAGCTTGAGGCTGCGATGCGTCAGCAAACGATGATAGCCGAGGCAGATGCCCCATGCGCCGGTCGTGTAGTACAGCACGACCATCACGATGAGCGCGCTCCAATGGAACGTCCCTGGGATGAAGGCGCACAGCGCCCCCAAGTGGACGATGGCGAGACCGGCGAACGTGGTCCAACGAGGAAGCCGCTGCTTGGCGGAGGCGATTTGCATGACCGTAGGAGGTGCGCCCTTCCCCGCCGTTGTCCTGGCGGTCCGACCGTACCGAAGGTTAAGGATTGAGTTGAGCAACCAGCTCGATTTCAACCGCGTGCAGCGCGCGGCTCACCGGGCAATTTTCCTTCGCGCCCTTCGCGAGACGCTGGAATTCGTCTGCATCGATACCGCTCGCCGTGACCGTCGTCGTCAGGCCGATCCGCGGGATCGTGACGCCGTGCTCGTCGCGGTGGAGGTGTACGCTCGCTTTAGTGTCGATCGCCGTCGGCGGGTGGCCCTCGCGGGTGAGCGCCAGGCTCATTGCCATCGTGAAGCACGCCGCGTGTGCTGCGGCGAGCAGCTCCTCGGGGTTGGTGCCCGGGTCGCCGCTGAAGCGCGTGCCGAACGAATAATCCGCGGTGACGAAACCGCTCTCGGCGGTGATCGTACCCTTGCCGCGCGAGACGTCCCCCTCCCAGTGGACCGATGCGGTGCGCGTGACGTCGGTTGGAGTTTGCATGCTGCCCGGTGATCCGCACGGCGCTCGAACGGTTGCGCCGCAACCCGGCGGCGCGCGCGTCCGCTTCTGGCGGGCGATGATCGACGTCCACACGCACCTGCATCCGCCGCGCCTGTTCGCCGCGATCCGGCGCTGGTTCGCCGCGCACTCACCGTGGGTGCTGGAACATCCGACCGAACCGCACGACGTGGCGCGCATCTTGCGCGAGCACGGCGTCGAGCGGTTCGCATTCTTCTCCTACGCGCACAAGCCGGGGATCGCGCGCGACCTCAACGCGTGGCTCACCGATACCGCGCGCGAGCTCGGCGCCGGCGCCGTGCCGCTCGGCACAGTGCACGTCGACGATCCCGATCCCGCGGGCGACATGCGCGCCGCGCTGCGCGCCGGATGCGCGGGCGTGAAAGTTCACGAGGACGTGCAGGGGTTCGAGCTCGACGATCCGCGGCTCGCGGGCGCGCTGGACGCCGTTGCCGAGCACGAGGGCTTCGTGCTCGTGCACGCGGGGAAGATCCCGTGGTCGGACGAGACCAACGATGCGCCGGCGCGCATCGCGCGCGTGCTCGAAACGCACGCCACGCTGAGAATCGTCGTCGCGCACTTCGGGAAGCCGGACCAGCAGCGTTACATCGAGATGATGCAGCACGAGCCGCGGCTCTTTCTGGACACCACGATGGCGTTCGCGCCCGTGTCGCCGATGCGCCCGCCCGTCACGCGCGCGGACGTCGAGCGCGCCGCGCACCAGACCGTCTACGGCACCGACTTCCCGAACATCCCGTACGCATACGACGGCGAGCTGCAAGGCCTGCGCGCGCTCGGCCTCGACGAAGCAACGCTGCGCGCGATCACGACGGAGAACGCACGCCGGCTGACTCCCGCATTCGCGTGATCGGCAGGCCCTGATCGTCCAACGGCGTTCCCACCAACAGCTTGAGGAACAGTCCGTAGGATGCGACGCCGCCGGCGACGCCGCTGCTGCGCAGGTAGCGGTCGTAGAACCGCCACTGCAAGGCGAAGATCTGCGGTTTGTAGTGGCGCAAGAAACGCTCGCGGCCGGCGTTGAAGTCGGCGATCACGCGCGGGTCGAGGCGCAGCCGGCGGCGCTGTGACTCCGGCAGCTCGCCGTACGTCCAGTACGCGCCCGAGTAGCGGATGAGCGGATCGTTCGAGCGCAGGCACGCGAGCGTGCCGATGTAGTTCGCGTCGCCTTCGTTGGTGAAGCCGCCGACGTGCGCCCACTCGTGCGCGAGCGCGCGCGGAACTTCCACGGGCAAAAACGATGCGTTGAGCAGCGTCTCGAACCCGAACGGCGAGTACTGCCCGCCGATGCCGGCCGCGTCGTAGTACGGCTGCAGAATCGTTGTCTTGGGGACCGCGACGGCGACGTCCCAGTCGTCGCCGAGACGGCGCACGAGCGGCTCGAACGCCGCGCGCAGCTTCGCGCGGTCGAGCGTCTCGTTGTGCGCGGGGCCCACGTCGGCGTTGAGCGTGTCGACGATGCGCTCGCTGAAGCGCGCGACGGCCGCGTCGGTCACGCGCGCGGCGCTGTACTGCACGCGTTCGGCGACCGTCGCACGCCGGTAGTTCATCCCCCACGCC
>JALZBE010000511.1 GCA_030947665.1 Vulcanimicrobiota bacterium
CGAACGGATCGTCGCCGTCCCGACGTCCGGCGCGACCGAACGGCAATGCCGCGAGCTCGGCATCCCGCTCGTGCCGCTGGGCGAGCGCGAGATCGACGTTGCGATCGACGGCGCCGACGAGGTCGCGGCGGACTGGGCGCTGACCAAAGGCGCCGGCGGCGCGCTGTTCCGCGAGAAAACGGTCGCGCTCGCGGCCAAGGCGTTCGTCGTGATCGTGACGCCGGAGAAGCTCGTGAAGCGGCTCGGTGCGTTCCCGACGCCGGTCGAAGTCGTACCGTTCGCGCTGCCCACGGTCATCAGCGGGATCCGCAACGCGCTGCCCAACGTGCGCGTCAAGCAGCGCAAGATCGACTTGGCGCCGTTCATCACCGACAACGGCAACGTGATCTTGGACTGCTCGCTCGGCCCGATCGCCGACCCGGAGATCTCGGACATCGTCCTGCGCGCGATCCACGGCGTCGTATCGACGGGTTTATTTCCGGCGTCTCTCACCCGCGCCGTCCTCGTTGCGGACGAGAACGGCGTGCGCGAGCTGGCACGCCCCAGCAACGTGGTCCCCCTTCAGCGCGGCTCGGACTGACGCAGCGCGGTCCGGTTTTCTAGATCGAGTACTCCCACGTGTTCCAGAACGTCGTGACGGCGTGCGCGGGCTTGTAGCCCTTCACGTCGTCGCTCACCACGTCGAAGCGCCGCGCGAACCACATGGTGATGAACGGCACTTCATCCACCAGGATCTGCTGAATTCGCCCGTACGCTTTCTTGCGCACGGATTGGTCGTATGACGTCAGCGCGATCGCCTCTTGCGCGTCGACCTCGGCGTTGCGGATTCTGAAATTGTTGTTCCCCTTGGGCGGTATCTGCGTGCTGAGGACGACGGACGAATCGTCCGGGTCGATCCCGTTGATCCACGACGAGAACTCGACGTCGAACTTTCCGGTCTGCAAGATCCCGCCGGCTTGATAGGTCGCGAGCATCAGTGACGATGCGTATTGCTTGATCGTGGTTTCGACGCCGACCGCGCGCCATGCGCCCTGCAGCTGCACCGCGAGCCGGTTTCCGACGGCACTGCCGGTGATGGTCGCGGCTTCGAGCCGAAGCCGCTGTCCGTTCTTTACGCGGACGCCGTCGGGACCAGGACGCCACCCCGCGGCTTCGAGTGTCGCTTTCGCCTGGTCGAGATCGAACGGGATCGGCTTGAGGTTGTCATCATACGCCCATAAGAACTTGGGCTGATCGCCCTCGTTGAGGACGTTGACGCCGTATGAGACGAGGTCGATCAAGCGCTTGCGGTCGGTCGCCATCGCCAGCGCGCGCCGCACCGCGGGATCGGACACGAGCGGGCGCGTCGTATTGAAGCCGAGTTGCGAGTATTGCGTGAACGGCGTGAGGATCGCGTGCGTATCGGGCACCTTCGACGCCTGCCCGTACAGCGTCGCGGGCGCGTTGTACCAGAGATCGATCGCGTGCGACTGCACCGTGGTGAGCAACGTGTTCTCGTCCGGGATCGCGGTGTAGTCCACCTCAGCGAGCTTGGGCGCGCCGCGCCAGTAGTGCGGGTTCGCGACCATGCGCAGCGTCTGACCGCGATGCCATTCCTTGACGATGAACGGTCCCGTGCCGACCGGCGCGCTGTTGTACGGGATGCGGTTGAGGTCCGGGTACTTCGCGAGCAGGTGCTTCGGATATACCGGAAACGGCTGCGCCGACATCGTCAGGAACGAGTTCACGAACGGCGCGAACCGCTGCTTGAGATGCACGACCGCCGTTCCGCTGTCCGGCGTGTCGACGCGGTCGATCACGTCGTAGCCTTGCCGGCTCACGACGTTGTTGTTCGGATTCATGATGGCCCGCCACGTGAACGCCACGTCGCCTGCGTCGAACGGTGCCCCGTCCTGCCATGTCACGCCCTTGCGCAAGTGATACGTGATCGTCAGACCGTCGCGCGAGATGCCGCCGTTCTCGAGCGTCGGAACGGCGGTCGCGAGCTCGGGGACGAGCCGGTTCTGATCGTCGTAATTGAACAGATACCCGCCCCAGAACATCGACAGGTCGACGTCCACTTGATACTCGCCGACGAGCGGGCTTAGGCTGTCGGGGTCGTTCAAGCTCGCGATCCGCAAGATCCCTGGCTTCGTCCACGAGTGCCGCCCGCCGGTGGCGTCCCCCGAGCCGTTCGTACCCGGGCCGGCCGAGGTGGTTGCGACGCGGGTGCACGCGGAGAGGGCGATCGCGAGCGCGACCGCGAGGAGGCCGATCTGTCTCACCCGGCGCGCTTCTCGGTCCCCCGCGGCTCCACCCTGGGGCTAGTTCGCGAAGACCTTCTCGCGCTTGCGCGACTTGATGCGGTCGCCTTCGTCGAGCAGCCGCTTGCGCAGCCGGATCGACTTCGGCGTTACCTCGACGAGCTCGTCGTCTTCGATGAACTCGATCGCGCGCTCGAGCGACATCTCTTCGGCCGGCGGCATCTTGAAGTTCTCGTCGGTGCCGGCGGCGCGCATGTTGGTGAGCTTCTTGGCGCGCACGGCGTTGAGCGCGACGTCCTTGTCGTCGTTGGCGCGCCCGACGATCATGCCTTCGTACACCTCGACGCCGGGGTCGACGAAGAAGCGCCCGCGCTGCTCGAGCCCCATCAGCGCGTACGCGGTGACGGTGCCGCTGTCGCTGGTGACGAGCGCGCCGTTGGAACGGCCCGGGATGTCGCCCGCGACGGGCTGGTGCGTGTAGTAGACGTGCGACATCACCGCGGTGCCGCGCGAGAGCGTGAGCAGCTCGCCGCGCAGCCCGAAGATCGCACGCGTCGGCATCGTGTACTCCAGCCGGCGCGTTTCGCCGACGGTCACCATGTTGGACATCTGCGCGCGGCGGCGCCCGACCGACTCGATCACGGCGCCGGAATATTCTTCCTGCACGTCGATCACGACGTACTCGACCGGTTCCATCTTCACGCCGTCGCGCTCGGTGA
>JALZBE010000512.1 GCA_030947665.1 Vulcanimicrobiota bacterium
AGCAATGGTTGGGCTGCGGCCCCTGCTGCGTGAGCACGTGGAGCGCGCGCGAGCCGAAATGCGCGTACGGCTGCCGCCCGTGAGCGTTCGGATCGGACGGCCGCGAGAAGAAACACAGCATGACGTCGCGCGGCGACATCCCGAGCACGAGCAGCGCCGCGAGGTCGCGATAGTGCGGCGCGAGCCAGTCCACGCCCGGCTGCATCGCGAGCGCGTAGCCAACCCCGATCGCCTCGTGACCGCTGCACGGCACCGCGAAATGCGCGCGGCCCGCCCGCGCGAGCCGCCACATCCGGTCGTCGAGCGCCCGCGCGAGCGAGAGCGCCCGGTACGCCCTCTCCCGCTCAGAGCCGATCATTTTGCGAGGACGAACTTGCCGTTTTCCACCTGGGTCAGCACGAGCGAGAACACGGACAGCCCGTTGTGATCGGCGCCCGACATGCGGAACTGGCCCGTGACGCCGAGATATTCGGTGTGCTCGAGGGCTTGGCGCAGCTTCTCGCCGTCGGTGCCCTTCGCGCGCTGGATCGCCTGCTTGAGGACGTACACGCTGTCGTAGCCGAAGCCGCCGAAGATGCTCACCGGGGCGTCCTTCGGATAGCCCTTCACGAACGCGTCGATGTAGTGCACCAGGATCTTCTTCTGCGGGTCGTTGTTGGGCAGCGTGTCGGCGACGTTGATCTTCGTGCTCGCGATGTACGCGCCGTTGAGCGCCGCGCCGGCCTGCTGCGGGAACACGCCGGTCGCCGAGCCGTCGGAGTAGTAGATCGGATAGTTCAGACCCAGTTCTTTGTACGCCTTGATGATGACGCCCGCCGACGGCAGGGTGGTCCACGCGACGATCGCCTGCGGGCCGGCCGACTTGACGTGCGTGAGCTGCGTCGTCGCGTCGCTGGCGCGCGCGCTGATCGCTTCGGCGTTGAGCACCTCGAACCCGAATCGCTTGCCCGCGTCGTTGAAGTGCGAGAGGCCGGTCTTCCCGTAATCGTCGTCGCGGTAGATCACCGACACCTTGGTCTGCTTTTTCTTGCGCATGTACTCTTGCATCACTTGCGCGACGTGGAAGTCGGTGATCGGCATCTTGAAGATCCACTGCCGGTCGGCGATCGGCTGGATCACCTGCGAGCTCGACGCGAGCGAGATCATCGGCACCTTGGCGGCCGTCGCCAGTGGGATCATCGCGAGCGAGGTCTGCGTGAGCGAAGAGCCGATGATCGCGACAACGTGCTGGTCGAGCAGCTTGCGCGTGTTGTTGACCGCGTTCGGCGCGAGGGACTCGTCGTCGAGGATCGTCGCCTGCAGCGGGCGCCCATTGATGCCGCCGGCTTTGTTGATCTCGTCGACGGCCATTTGGATGCTGTCGGCTTCGGGGCGTCCCAGCGTCGCGCCCGGCCCGCTCTCGGAGACGGTCGCGCCGATGAGGATCGGCTCGCCGGCTGCGCCGACCGATCGCGGCGGTGCGGTCGAGACGATCAGGAACGACGCGAGCGCGAACGCGCCGAGCCGCAGAGCCGTGGAACGCATGGCGATGACCTCCTTCAAATGAGTTGCGGGTGAGTTCTGCGGGAGCCCCGGCTCACCCGTGCGACTCGAGATAGACGTGGCGCGCGGATTGGGCCAGCTCGGCGGACGTCTCCGTGCCGACGATCCGGCCGCGCTGCATGAGATACGCGCGCTGGCAGATTCGCGCTGCCAGCCGTAAGTTCTGCTCGACGAGCAGGATCGTCACGCCGCGCTCGGCGAGCCGCGCGAGGGCGCCGAAGATCTCGGCGCGCACCTTGGGAGCGAGGCCCAGGCTCGGCTCGTCGAGCAGCAGCAGGTCGGGCTTGGCCATCAGCGCGCGGCCGACGGCGACCATCTGCTGCTCGCCGCCCGACAGCGAGCCGGCGACGGCGTCGCGGTAGCGTACGAGCGCCGGGAAGAGGGCGAACACGTCGTCGAGGTCGCCGCTCAGGACGGCCGGCTTCTCACCGCGCGCGTACGCGCCCATCAGCAGGTTCTCGCGCACGGTGAGCGGCGCGAACACACCGCGCCGTTCCGGCACGAGCGCGACGCCGCAGCTCGCGAGCCGTTCGGGCGGGCTGCCGGTGACGTCGACGCCCGCGACGCGCACCCGGCCCGACTTGGGCGGGACGAGCCCCGTGATCGAACCGACCAGCGTCGACTTGCCGGCCCCGTTGGGCCCCACGATCGCGACGGTCTCACCGCGCCGCACCGTCAGGCTGACATCCCAAAGGACCTGCACGCGGCCGCGGATCGTCGACACGTTCTCGACCTCGAGGGCAGGCACGTCGTCCTTCGTCGCCGGCGGCGTCATTCGAGCTCGTCCCCGATGTACGCGTCGATCACCAACGGGTCGGCGGCGACGGCCTGCGGCGTCCCTTCGGCGATCGTGCGGCCGTGGTCGAGCACGACGACGCGGTCGGCAACCGCGAGCAGCTCGCCGACGGCGTGCTCGACGAGCAGCACCGCGACGCCGTCGGCACGCGCCGCGCGAATCGATGCGAGAACGGCCTCGACCTCGTCGGGGTTCAGCCCCGACAGCGGCTCGTCGAGCAGCAGAACCGTCGGCGCCGCGGCGAGCGCGCGCGCGAGCTCGAGCAGCCGTTCTTCGCCGAACGCGAGCGATTCGGTGACGCGATCCGCCATCGCCGCGATCCCGGCGCGCGCGAGGATGGCATCGGCGCGCTCGCGCACCGCTGCCGCGGCACGGCGGCGGCCCGGTAATCCGAGCCCGCACGCGAGCAGCTCGCGCAGCGGCGACGGCGGATACGTCGACGGCAGCGCGCGCGCGCTGAGCGCGACCTCGATGCTCTCGCGCACCGTGAGCCCCCAGAACATCACCGGCGTCTGAAACGTGCGCGTCACGCCGAGCGCGGCGACGTCTTCGACGTCACGCCCGCTCAAGCGCGTGCCGCGCAACGCGACCTCGCCCGCCGTCGCG
>JALZBE010000513.1 GCA_030947665.1 Vulcanimicrobiota bacterium
GCGTATCTGGTCGTGCACGGGTACGACGGCTCCGGCACGCTCTACGCGCCTCGCCCCGACGGTTCGGCGCTCGCGACACCGTTCTACGCCGGCGGCACGGGCGGAACGCTGCGCACCGGACCCGAGCGGATCGTGCTGCATCCTTCGCGGCCGGCGCGGCAGACGTATTACCTGCGGCTGACACCGGACGACGCGCGGTCCGTCTCGCTCGCGCTCGTCCCCGCGGCAGCGCTGGCGAACGAACAATCCGTTCGCGCTGATCTAATCGTGATGCCGAACGTCCTGATGATCGGGGCGATCCTGGCCGTCGCGCTCGGCAGCGCGCTGCTCGCGGTGATCCTGCTCGACGGGTCGTACGCGTTGTTCGCCGGCGTGATCCTACTGTTCGTGCTCGCGGACGTCGCCGACATCGGCGCTGCAGCGCGCTGGCTCTGGCCGCAGAGCGGCGTCACGCCGGAACTCATCGGCTTCGTCGGGCGGTCCGGCTACGGCATCCTGCTGCTGGTGCTGTGCAAGTCGCTGCGCGACAACTCGCTCCTCTCGCGGATCGTGTACTGGCTGTCGATCGCCATGTTCGGCGCCTTGCTCGTCGGCGGCGAGCTGTACGTGCTCTGGCCCTCCGTCGTCATCGGATCGGGCCTGTACGGAGGCCTCGATCCGGCGCTGACCGCGGGGTATCTCATCTGCGCTGTCGCGTCCATCTCGATCGGTCGTCAATTGTCGGGGCCGATCGCGACGTCGCAAGGGCTAGCGTTCGCCGGCGCGATCGTCGGCATCACGCTTGGGCGCGCGGGCGCGAACGGGCTCGTGCACGAGTCGGCGTTTACGATCGCCGCGCCCGCACTGGGCATGATGTGGCAGGTCGTCATCCTCTTCGCATCGCTGGCGTATCGCATCCGCCTCGCCGAAGGCGTGGCGGCGTCGCTCGTCGACGAGCGCGACGAGCTCGAGGACGCCGCGCTGCGCGACATGCTCACCGGCATCCCCAACCGGCGCGCGTACGACGGCCGCCTGGCGCAAGAGTGGCGCAAAGCGGCGCGCACCGATACGGCGCTCGCGATGATCCTCATCGACGTCGACTACTTCAAGACGTACAACGACACGTTCGGGCACCCGATCGGCGACGAGGCGCTGGCCGCCGTCGCGCGCGCGATCGCGATGAGCCTGCGCGGCAAGGAAGATTTCGTCGCGCGTTACGGCGGTGAGGAGTTCGTCATCATCCTGCCCGACTGCGGCTCGCAAGACGCGTCGCAAATCGCCGAGCGCGTGCGCGAAGAGATTCGCTGTCTGGGCATCATCCATCCGGGCTCACCGCTGGGCGTGCTCACGATCAGCGCGGGCGTCGCCAGCATGTCGCCGCGCCGGACGCGGCGCGCCCGATCGCTGACCGAGGCGTCCGACGCCGCGCTCTACATCGCCAAGCGCAGCGGGCGCGACCGCGTGTCGATCAGCGGCGCGATCGCGGTCGGCGTCCCCGAGGAGACGCCGGTCGGTTAGGCACGATCACGCTGCTCGGGCTTTGCCCGAGCCTTCAGGCGCGCAGGGTGGCGACGACCTGTTTGAGTGACGGCGGGCGCCCGTACAGGAGCATGCCGACGCGGTAGATCTTCCCCGCGAGCCACGCGAGCAGCACCGCGGTTCCGACGTTGATCGCAAGCGACAGCACGAGCTGCCACGCCGGAACGTCGGACACGGCGACCCGCGTGAACATCACGAACGGCGAGATCAGCGGGATCAGCGAGCAGATCACCATGTTGGGGCTGTTCGGAAACTGCAGCGCGACCTGCGCGAGGATGATCCCGAGCACGACCGGCACGACGAGCGGCCCTGCGACGCTGCCGAGATCCTCGGTGCGGTTGATGAGCGACGCCGCAGCGGCGTAGAGCACGCCGTACTGCGCGAACCCGACGATGAAGAATGCGAGGAACGCGAGTATCTCGCCGGATGAAACGTCGAACGCGCCGAGCATCGTGGCGCTGCTCGTCCCGCCGTCGCGCTGCGGAAACATGCTCGCGGCGATGCGGCCCGAGACCGCGCCCGCGGCGACCCACACCGCGAGCTGGATGAATCCCGTCGCCGCCGCCGCGAGGATCTTCGCGGTCAGCAGCCGCGTGGGATCGAGCGTGGACACGAGCAGCTCCGCGATGCGGCTCGTCTTCTCTTCCGCGACCGACGTCATGATCGATTGCGCGTTGAGCAGGATCGAGAGATAGAGCATCATGATGAAGAGGTATGCGACGCCTTTCGCGGCGTCGGCCGAGCTCACGTCGGCAAAGCGGCCCGACACGTCGTGGACGTCGACGGTGACGTCGAGGTGGGCGGCGACGCGCTCGACCGGGACGCCGGTCGCGAGCGCGACTTGCAGCGGCGCGAGATCCTTGCCGAACGACTCGCGAAACGCGGACGGATCGCGCGCATACGCGACCACGCGCAAACCGTCGCCGACGGGCCGGCTCAGAATCGCGACCGCCGACGCCTTGCCGTGCGCATCGAGAAAGGCCGGCGTGGGCGCCGCGCCGAGCTTGGTCAACGTCGCGGTGATCTCGAAGTCGCGCCGCAGCAGCGTCTTCGCAGTCGCGGTGAGCGCCGGGTCGCCGACGAGCACGATTTTCTTCGACGAACTCGACATCGCGCCGCCCAAAATGGACGGCAGGATCGCGATGAGCAAGATGCTCGCCGCGCCGATGATCGTGCCGGCGAGGAACGCTTTGGATTTGATGCGGCGCAGGAACTCCGCGCTGAAGATGACGCCGACGGTGTTCATGCGGCCGCTCCGATCGCGCGCAGGTAGATGTCGCGCAAACTGGGATCGACGCGCTCGAAGCGCGTAACGTCGCCGGCGGCCACGAGCCGGCGCAGCAGCGCCGCGGTGTCGGCCTCGGCGGGGATCTCGTAGGCGAGGATCGGGCGGTCCGCTTCGGGGAGACGGCGCGCGCCCGCGGTG
>JALZBE010000093.1 GCA_030947665.1 Vulcanimicrobiota bacterium
TCACCGGCCGAGATCGCGATGAGCGCGCGCCCGAACGTGGAGCGCACGAGGTTGCCGGCGAACCAGATCCCCGCCGCGACGAGCACCCAGGCGAGGATGGCATCGGCGCGCTGGCCGAACGCGAACGAGCCGATCGCGAACGGCGGGATGTCCTTGAATCCGGATGAGCCGCCGATGAACTCCCATTGGTTGAACACGACGTTGATCACGATCCCGAGCGCGAGCGTCGCGAGCGCGAGCAGGTTCTCACGCAGCCGGAGCGCGACGAAGCTCAGCGCATATGCGATGAGCGCCGCGACGATCGCACCGGCGATCATGCCGGCCCACGGCGTGACATGCGCCTTGACGGCGAGCGCGGCCGACGTGTACGCCCCGATCCCGAAGAACGCAGCGTGCCCCAGCGACACCTGGCCGGCATAACCCATGAACAGGTTGAGCCCGATGGTGACGAGCGCATACAACCCGATCTGGGTCAGCAAGCCCGTGTAATATGACGGGAGGAACCAGACCAGCGCGGCGACCAGCGCGATGAGCACGAGCCCGATCCGGCCGTACACGAAGCTCCTTTCTCAACGGATCGGCGGAACCGCCGATCCGTTTGATCGGCCCGACGCCGTTTCCGAATTCTCACCGGCAGGGGCGTCAACTCCTCTCCCAGGCATAAAGCGCGTCGGGTTCGTGTTCTTCGTTGTCTTGGCCGTCGGTCGTCTTCACCAGCACAAACCCTTGCGATTCGTAGAACGCGCGCGCGTTTGCGTTGCGCTGGAACGCCCAGAGCTGCAGATGATCGTTCGCGTCTTTCGCCTTGCGCAGCAGCGCCGCACCGATACCCGTCCGCAGATGTTCGGGGTGCACGTACAGATGGTCGATCCAGCCTTCCCGGAACGCGCAGAGCCCCGCGAGCTCACCGTTCCGTTCTGCGACCCACACCTCGCACGTCGCGAAGACGCGCTCGCGAAGATATGCGCGGTCCTCGTCGCGCGTGTGCAGGTCCGGCAGATACGGCATCGCCGTCTCTTTGCTCAGGCGAAACAGCGCCGCGGCGGCATCGCTTTCGTCCACTCGCGCCCGGCGCACGACCATGTCACGCATCGTGCGCTCGTTCGTTCGCAAGTCTCGTGGCCCTCGCCGACGAAGGGACCGTCGTGTCCACCGCCTCGCTCGCGCGCCCCTGGAATCTGGGCGGCGTTTCCCTGATGGCGTTCGCGCACGGCGCGAGCGATCTGTACTCCGGGATCGTTCCGTTCGTCATCTTCTTCGATGTCACGCGCGCGGGCTTGCCTGCGTGGTGTCAGGGCGCGCTCGCGTTCGGCTGGTACCTCACCAGCTCGATCGCGCAGCCGCTCGTCGGCGCGTACAGCGACCGGCGCGGGCGCTGGTGGTTCTTGCCGGCGTCGGTCGCGCTGACGGCCGTCGCGATCTCGCTTGCACCTGCCGCCGCGTCGCTGCCGTCCGTCGGGCTGTCGCTCGGCGCGCTGTTCGCATGCGTCGCCGTCGGCGGGCTCGGCTCCGCGGTGATGCATCCCGAGGCGGGCCGCTACTCCACCGTGCTCGGCGGTTCGCGCCGCGCGTCGGCGATCTCGATCTACCAGATCGGCGGACAGGTCGGCTACGGGATCGGACCGCTCGTCGCCGGCGCGCTGCTCGCGCACGGCGGCGCCGGCTCGCTGATCGCGATGAGCGTGCCCGGTCTCGTCGCCGCGCTCGCCGTCGCAGCGGTGATGCCGTCGTTTGCACGCAGCGCCGACACGATGGCGCCCCGCAACACGCCGCGCGACGCCGCGGAGGCTGACGTCGACCGGGTCGGCGTCGCGCTGCTGATCGTCAGCACGGCGCTCCGCAACCTCGTCGGCGGATCGTTTGCGTACTATCTTCCAAACCTGCTCACCGCGCGCGGCTTTTCGCTGACGGCGACCGGCGCGATCGTCACCGCTTACCTGATGGCCGCCGCGGTAGGCCTGTACGCGGGCGGCGCGACAGCCGACCGCTTCGGCCATGCGCGCGTCGCGATCGCGGGGCTCGTTGCGTCGGTGCCGCCGCTGCTGCTCGCGCTGAGCGGCCACGGCGCGCTCGCGGTCGCCGCGCTGCTGCTGGGCAACGCGCTGCTGTCGGTGCAGAGCGCGCCGGGCGTAGCGCTCGCGCAAGCGCTCATGCCGCGCAACCTCGGCACCGCGCTCGGTCTGATGAACGGCGTCGGCTTCGGCCTGGGATCGCTCGGCGTTGCGGCAGTCGGCTTCGTCGTGACGCGCTCGGGCCCCGACGCGGCGCTGGTGATGGTGTCGTTCGTGCCGCTGCTCGCGGCGGCGACCTACGTCGTCGTCGCCCGAAGAATCGCTGCGGTCGCCTAGGTCTTCGCGAGCTCCGCTTCGATGACGCTCACGAGCTTGGGATCATCGGGCGCGGTGGTCGGCGCGAAGCGCTCGACGACCGTGCCGTTGCGACCGACGACGAATTTCTCGAAGTTCCAGGAGATGTCGCCGGGCTTCGCGCCGATCAGCGCGTCGTACAGCGGATGGCGCGCCGCGCCCTTCACGACGATCTTCTCGAACATCAGAAACGTCACGCCGAAACGCGTCTCGCAGAATTGGGCGATCTCGGAGTTGGTGCCGGGCTCCTGCGCGCCGAACTCGTTGGCCGGAAACCCGAGCACGACCAGGCCGCGGTCGCGGTACGTGTCGTACAGCTTTTGAAGGCCGGAGTACTGCGGCGTCAGGCCGCACTGCGAGGCGACGTTGACCACGAGCAGCACCTTGCCGGCGAATTCGCCGAGCGTCGTGTCGGAGCCGTCGATTTGCCGGAGCGGTATCTCCTGGAGTTGTGCGGGCATGCTGCGCGGTTCTCGCTGTATCGCCGCTATGCCCCCGCGCTCATGCCGCGATCGGCCGGCACTGGCTGCACGGCACGAGGCCGTGCGCGTGCGCTTCTTCCGCGCTGCGCAGGCCGATGTAGCCCGGCTCGTTGATTTGCGTTGCGACGTTGCCGCACGTGGGCAGGCAGAACGTTCCGTCGCCACAGCCCACGTAGCGAAAGCCGCGGCGCGTCACGGTCTCGATCGCGTCGAAATCGAGGCCCTCGCCTTCGAGCAGCTTGCGCTTCGCGTCGCTGCCGAACACGTACCCGCCCGCGGTGCAATCCGTGCGAATGATGCGATGACACGGGATCAGCAGCGGCACGGGGTTGCGCCCCAACGCATTGCCGACGGCGCGCGTCGCGTCGGGCGCACCGAGCTCGCGGGCGACCCACCGGTACGGCCGCGCGCTGCCGCGGCGAACTTCGGCCGCTTTGTGGAGCACGCGCTGCTCGAACGGCGAGCAATCGCGCAGATCGAACGTCACGTCGACGTCCTCGCCCTGCAGCCGGGCGCGCGCGGCCCCGGCGATCGGATCGATCTCGACCGCGGGCACGCAACGGCGCGCGAAGCGCTCGCCGTACCACGCTTCGAAGGCCTGCTCGTCGCTCGCAACGCGCACGGCGGACACGCCGCAGTCGCTCCACGCCACGAACACGTCGCCGAGCGCGCTCTCCGCGCCGGTGTACCGGTCGAGGCCGCAGCCCGCGAACACCTTGGCCGTGAAATCCGGCGAAACGTCGCGTTGCCCGGCGTCGCGCGCATCGCGCAGGTTCGTGTCAGTCATCGTTCTTCTCCAAGTGCGCCCGCACGGCGAGCAGCCCGCGGTGGGCGGAGGCTTTGACGGTGCCGACCGGCTGGTCGAGCGATTCCGCGATCTCCTCGTACGACAGATCGTCGACGTATCGCATCACGAACGCCGGCCGCAACGCCGCCGACAAGCGCGCGATCGCACCGCCGATGGATTCCCACGCCTCGGCGCGCAGCACGAGGCTTTCGGGGCCGGGCTGACCGTCCGCCAAACCGGCGCGCGGCGTGCCGTCGTCGTACTCGAGCGTGTCGCTCGGCGGCGGCGCGTCGCGAAACGCGTTGCGCGTGAGGTTGTGCGCGATCGCGTACAGCCACGACCGCAGCCGCAGCGAAGCGCGCCGCTCCGCCGGATAGGTTTGCAGCGCGCGGTACGCGCGCACGAAGACGTCTTGCGCGACGTCCTCGGCGCGCGCGTCGTCGTGCAGCATCCGCGCGACGAACGTCACGATCCGCGCGCGGTACGCGATCACTAGGTGCTCGAACGACCGGTCGAGGTCGCGCGCGAGCGCGACGGCGAGCATCGCGTCCGCGTCCGCCGGGACGCAGTCACAGGCGACGGCCGCCATCTCACCACCAGCCGGCGTGGAGCTTTCGGTCATAGAGCATCCGCCGTTCGGCATCGTCGTTCCAGACGACGACCTCCACGCGCTTGCGCGGCTCCGCCACTGCGATGGCGGCAAGTCCGATGACGACGACGGTCGCCATCACGATGATGAGTAGCATGGGTTCCTCCGGGCATCTCTTTCGAGCTGCCGGAAGAACACGGGAAGCGGGGGTCGCGTTGCATCGATTCGGCCGCTTGGGAAGCGCCCTTAGGTGGTCGTCGGGAAGGTGAACTCCGCGCCCGAGCGCGTCTCGGGCCAGCGGGTCGTGATGGTCTTGAGCCGGGTGTAGAACCGCACGCCCTCGGCGCCGTGGATCGCGTGGTCGCCGAACAGCGAGCGCTTCCAGCCGCCGAAGGAGTGGAACGCCATCGGCACCGGGATCGGCACGTTGATGCCGACCATCCCGACGTTGACGCGGTGGGCGAACGTGCGCGCCGTGCCGCCGTCGCGCGTGAAGATCGCGACGCCGTTGCCGAACGGGTGGTCGTTGCACAGCTGCAGCGCCTCGTCGACCGTATCCACGCGCACGATCCCGAGCACGGGCCCAAAAATCTCGTCGTGATAGATCTTCATCTGCGGCGTCACGCGGTCGAACACCGAGCCGCCCAGGAAGAACCCGTCGCCCCAGCTGTCGTCGCGCACCGTGCGGCCGTCAACCACGAGCGTGGCGCCTTCCTCGACGCCGAGGTCGACGTACGAGCGAACCTTGGCGTTGTGCTCGCCGGTCACCAGCGGCCCCATCTCGACGCCGGGCACGGTGCCTGGGCCGACGCGCAGTTCGCGCACGCGCTCGCGCAAGCGTTCGATCACCGCGTCGGCCGTCGCGTCGCCGACGGCGACCGCGACGGAGATCGCCATGCAGCGCTCGCCCGCCGAGCCGAACGCCGCGCCCATCAGCGCGTCGGCGGCCATGTCGAGATCGGCGTCCGGCATCACGACGAGGTGGTTCTTCGCGCCGCCCAGTGCCTGGACGCGCTTGCCGTGCAGCGTCCCGGTGCGGTGGACGTGCTCGGCGACGGGCGTCGAGCCGACGAAGCTGATCGCCGCGACGCCCGGATGCTCCAGCAGCGCCTGCACCGCTTCGCGGTCGCCGTTGACCACGTTGAACACGCCGTCCGGCAACCCGGCCTCTTTCAGCAACAGCGCGAGCTCGAGCGCGGGCGACGGGTCTTTCTCGCTCGGCTTGAGCACGAACGTGTTGCCGCACGCCAGCGCAACGGGAAACATCCACATCGGCACCATCGCCGGGAAGTTGAACGGTGTGATGCCCACGCACACGCCGAGCGGCTGGCGGATCGCGGTGCTGTCGACTTCCCGCGCGACGTTCTCGGTGACGTCGCCCTTGAGCAGGTGCGGGATTCCGCACGCGAACTCCACGACCTCGAGCCCGCGCTGCACCTCGCCGCGCGCGTCGGCCAGCGTCTTGCCGTGCTCGGCGGTGATGAGCGCCGCGATGCGATCCGCGTCGCGCAGCAGCAGCTCGCGAAACGCGAACAGCACGTTGGCGCGCCGGAGCGGCGGCGTCTCGGACCAGGCGGGAAAGGCTCGCCGCGCCGCCTGCACGGCCGCGTCGACCTCGGCTGAGCCGGCGAAGGCCACACGGCGCGCCTTGGCGCCTGTTGCGGGATCGAAAACGTCGCCGAACCGGGCCGACGCGCCCTCGGCCGCGCGGCCCCCAACGAAGTGCCCGAGCGTGGTGACCGGCATCGTCTGCATCAGCCTCCATTGTGGTCCGCCGCGAGGCGGAACCTGCCGCGTACAGTCGCGCCGAGGTATGATGTCGAAATGATTCGTCCCGCCGTCCCGCGATGCATGTTGTTCGTCTTCGCCGCCGCCTTGCTGGCGTGCGCTGGCCACGCTCGTGCCGGCGCATCGTCCTATGACGAGGCATGCCGGCCCAAGGCGGGCGCATTGTCCGGAGCGCGCCTCATGGCCCTGGTCCTCAAGGCACCGGTCCGGCTGGCGACCCCCGCCGACGATTTGGTGCACGCGGATTGTATCGGGCTACGATATGCGCGCATCGGGATCACCGGCAAGGGCGCGCACGGATTCGCGGATTCCGCCTTGATCGTGCGCGGGCCACTGCGCGACGGCAGACCGGTCACGATCGTCCCGATCATCTCGGGCGGCAGCAACCGCATCGCCGAAGCGCTTCTGTTCACGGGCCGGCCCGGGTTCGAGCACTACGTCGCGACGCTACGCGGGGTCGAGCCCGGCCATCTCCGGGTGAGCATCGAGCGCGGCTACGTGGTCGAGCGAAGCCCGCAGGATTTGGGTGCCAACTGCTGCTGGAAGCACGATTACGTGCGCCGTTCAACCGTCGCCGGTGGGCGCGTTCGGGTCCTGGAAGTCCGCATCCGTCCGAACCCGCACCCGGCATAAAGCTCCGCCGAGCACGGGGAGGAACCTCCCGCTACCCCGGGGGAAGCCCCGCGGACCTTCTCGTGACATGCGGGGAAACTGCCGGTGGATGACATCGCGCGCCTTAGGAATATCGCCGTCGTCGGACCGCATCACGCGGGCAAGACGACGCTGGTCGAAGCGCTGCTCGCGCACTGCGGCGCGATTCCGAGGCGAGGTTCCGTTCGCGACGGGAACACCGTCACCGACTGCGAGCCCGAAGCGATCGGCCACCTCCAATCGGTCTGCGTGGGATTCGCGCACACGTCGTGCGGCCCGGTCGACATCACGTTTGTCGACACGCCCGGCTTCATCGATTTCTTCGAGGAAACCAAGACCGTCCTGACCGCGGTCGACGCGGCCGTGATCGTGATCGACGCCGAGCCCGATCGCGTTCCGCAGACCGCGGGCATCGTGGAGCACTTGGAGATGCGCAAGACGCCGCATCTCTTTTTCGTCAACAAGCTCGACCGGCCGGGCGCAAACTTCGAGGCGACGCTGGCCGCGCTGCGCGCCGCGTACGGCCCGCACGTCGTCGCGACGCACCTGCCGCTGGGGCTGGGTGAGAAGTTCAGCGGTTACGTCGATCTCGCTCACCGCAAAGCGTGCTTGAACGGCGACGGCGGCACCAAAGAGATCGAGATCCCGATCGCGATGCGCGACGGGGTCGAAGCGCAGCGCACGATCTTGCTCGAGGCGCTCGCCGATTTCGACGACACGCTGATGGAAGAGCTGCTCGACGGCAAGGATCCCGATCAAGAAGAGATCGACCGCGACCTGTGCGATGACTGCGCGCACGACCAGATCATCCCCGTGCTCGTCGGCAGCGCGCAAGAGAACATCGGCGTCACGCCGCTGGTCGACGCGATCGCGCGCCTCTTTCCGTCGCCCGCCACCGAGCCGCGCCAAGATTCCGAGGGGCGGCCGATCGTGCCGCGCCCCGACGGCCCCGTCGTCGCGCAAGTGTGCAAGACGATCGTCCATCCGCAACAAGGCAAACTGTCCGTCGTGCGCGTGTTCACCGGGACGCTGTCTGGCGCGACGCCGCTGGTGAACGCGTCGCGCGGCAACGCGACGGTGCGTCTGTCGGGGATCGCGCGCCTGTTCGGCAAGAAGCAAGAGCCCGTCACGTCGGCGGGGCCCGGTTCCATCGTCGCGCTC
>JALZBE010000514.1 GCA_030947665.1 Vulcanimicrobiota bacterium
GCACCGACGTGCTCGTGATGCGCGCCGGCACAACCGCCGCCCGCATGAACGGTCATTCCGTCACGCTCGCGCACGCGCCGTTCACCGTGCACGGCCGCACGATGGTCGCGAGCGCGACGATCGCGACGACGTTCGGTTCGACCGTCCGCTACGATACGAAGCACGACCGCGTGATCGTTCGCACGCCGGGCGTGGTCGTCGCCGGCGCCGCCGACGACACGCCGTAATCTGACCCGCGCGCGATCCTGGACGGTACGGCCGTGACGATAGCGCGCGGGATGACGGTCGTTCTTTTTTTGATGCTCGCGGGTTGCGGCGGGTCGGGCGCGACCGTGCCCGCGTGCACGACGCCGGATCGGGCGCCGCAGGTCGTGAAGCTCGTCCAACCGGACGCACCGCCGTTGGCGCAACAGCAGGGCATCCAGGGCGACGTGGTCGTCCACGTGACGCTCGACGGGTCCGGCGCGGTCACAACAGCCGTCATCGTCACCTCGCCGTCCTCGATCTTGAACAGCGCGGCGCTGCAGGCCGCGCGCGCGTCTACCTACGTAGCGGGGCTGCAAAACTGCAGGGCGGGCGGATCGCTCGACGTCACGATCGTCTTCGCCACCCAAGTCAACGTGCAGTTCTGAATTACTGCGCGACGAGAACTCCGTCGCGCAACGTCGGCACGACCGTCAGCGTGTCGAGCGCGGCGCAGCGGGTGACGTCGCCGGCGAAGCCTTTCTTCGCGAGCGACTGCGCGTGGTCGGCGCTCGCGACGGCGTCGGCTAGACGCCCCGCGACCGCGCGGTAGAGGAGCGCCGCGGCCCGCGCGCCGTCGCACAGCTCCACGTCGCCGATCAGCGTGAGCAGCGTGTCGACGAGCGCGCCGGCGCCGAGCGCGTCTTCGAGCGCAAACCCGTTTGTTTCGCCGGCGCAGACGATCACGACATCGCCGTTCTCATGTGCGAGCGCATCGGCGACCGCGGTGCGGTTGACCAGCGCGGCGGTGCGCACCGACGCGGCGTTCGTCACAGCGCGTAACGCGCGCGTTCCGTTCGTCGTCGTGAGCACGACCGTCTTGCCTGCGAGCGCCGTTTCGGTGAAGGACGCGGGCGAGTTGTCGAGGTCGAAACCCTTGATGCGCAGCGACTCGCGTTCGCCGCCGAACAACACGCGGTCGCGCCCCAAGCGGTTGCCGAGCGCGATCGCGTCTTCGGGTTCGGCGACCGTGATCACCCCGGCCGCGCCGTTCGCAAGCGCCGTCGCGATCGTCGTCGACGCGCGCAGCACGTCGACGACGGCGACGTGCATGCCGCGCACCGCATCGGCGGGCCACGGCGGCCCAAGAAGAACGTCGATGGTGCGGCTCATCCTCGCGCACGTACTGCGCGCGGGACGAGGACGCCTGGCCGGGACGACCCGGCGGTATGATTATCGCGTGAAGTCCACCACGAACGCGTAGGTTCCGCCGACCGGCGCGCAATCGCGAACCTCGGCGCGATAGCTCGACTGACGCGCCGCCGCGAGCGCGGCTCGGTCGAGCCAGCGGTTCCCGCTGGATGCGAGCACCGACTGCGAGGTGAGGCGTCCGCCGGGATCGAGCGCGATGCGAACTTCGGTGATGCCCGTGACGTTCTGTTCCGCGGCGATGGCCGGCAGATCGGCGGGGAAGGCGGCGGTTAGCGCCGCCGGTGCGACCGGGACTGCGCACGAGGTGATCGATGCGCCGGCGGTTTGCGGCGAAAGCGGCACGAGCCGGATCGTGGCGGCGCCTGCGGCCGCGGAGAGCGCGAGCGACAGCGCGGCTGCGAGGCTCGCGATGCGAAGGGACGTGTTCATGGAATCTCCTGACGACGGCCGAAGCCGTGATTGTGCAGGGAGAACACGACGCACGTTCGCGCGTTGCATCGCGGGCGAAGCAGTTCGCCGGGCCGTGTCGAATGCCGGGCCCGGTGAGGAATCGCCCGACACGATGAGCACCAACGTCCTCGACCTGGTGCTCGAAGCGCTCCCGCACCTGCGCGGCGGGCTCGGCGAGGAATCCGCCGCGTTCACGGCGCGGTTGCTGTATGAGCACCTCGAGCTCGACGCGTGCGCCGTCATCGATACCGAGCACGTGCTCGCGTACGTCGGCCGCGGCGAGGATCACCATCTTGTCGGCGGCCCGTCGCTGACGGGGCTGACGCACCGCGCGATCGCGTCAGGACGGCCGCTCACGGCGCGCACGCGCGAGGAGATCGACTGCCCCGTGCCCGGCTGTCCGCTCACATCGGTGACGATCGCGCCGTTCATCGTGCGCGGCGCCGCGGTGGGCGCGCTCAAGCTCTACCGCGCGGGGACGCCGATCGCCGAGGACGACGAGAAGGTCGCCGCCGGACTCGCGCGCGTGTTCTCCGTGTCGCTCGAAGCGGCGGAACTCGACGCGCGCTCGGCGCTCGTCACGCAAGCGGAGCTCGACGCGCTGCGCGCGCGCGTCTCGCCGCACTTTCTGTTCAACACGCTCACGACGATCGCCGCGCTGACGCGCACCGATCCTGAGCGTGCGCACGACCTCGTCGTCGACTTCGCAGAGTATTTCCGCGACTCGCTCGCGCAGCACGCGGAGTTCGTGTCACTCGATGAAGAGCTCGAGCACGTCGAGCAGTATCTTCGCTTCGAGCACGCGCGGTTCGGCGAGCGGTTGCGCGTCGAGTTCGACGTCGACCCGCGCGCGCGGCTCGCGCTCGTCCCGGTGCTCTCGGTGCAGCCGCTCGTCGAGAACGCGATCGGGCACGGTCTCGCGCCGCGAGGCGGCCGCGGAACGGTGCGCATCAGCGCCCATCCCGGCGCCGGCGCGACCGAGATCGTCGTCAGCGACGACGGTGTCGGATTCACGCCGGGCGCGTCGTCCCGCGGCAGCGGCATCGGGATCGGGATGGACAACGTCGACCAGCGCCTCACCAAGCTGTTCGGGCC
>JALZBE010000515.1 GCA_030947665.1 Vulcanimicrobiota bacterium
CTTCACGCTGGGCCAGCGGGCCGCGACGCCGGCGCTGGGAAGCGGGATCGGTCTCGCCGTCGTGCGCTTGATGCTGGAGCGCGCCGGCGGCCGCGTGGAGCTCGAAGAATCGCCGCTCGGCGGTGCCCGCTTCACCGTGTTCGTGCCGCGCGCCTGAGCGAGCCGTAGAAAATCCGGTCGCGTCGCGCGCAGCCGGCGGCCGGAGAGATCGAACATCCTGATGGCTTCGGCGTAAGCATGCCGGTTTCCAGGGCGCGATCGTGGGCACGCTCAGGACGATGCTGGATGCAGACGTGCGCGTGGGGACCGCTGCATGGGCGATCCCGCGCGATGTTCGCGAGCGATTCGACGACGACGGGAGTCGGCTGGAGCGCTATGCGCGCCGCTTTCGGTGCGTCGAGATCAACTCGTCGTTTTACCGGCCGCACCGGCCGGCCACGTACCGTCGCTGGGCGGCGAGCGTCCCGGACGACTTTCGCTTTGCGCTCAAAGTGCCGAAGGAGGTCACGCATACGCGGCGTCTCGTTGATATCATCGAGCCGCTCGAACGTTTTCTCGCTGAGAGCGCAGAGCTGGACGAGAAGCGCGGTGTTCTGCTCGTGCAGCTCCCGCCGAGTTTTGCGTACGACGCAGAGCTGGCCGATGCGTTCTTCGAGACGTTTCGCGAGCGCTACGATGGGCTGCTCGCGTGCGAGCCGCGCCATCCGACGTGGTTCACCGAGGCGGCTGACGACGCGCTGAAGGCCGCGCGGATCGCGCGCGTCGCAGCGGATCCCGCGGTCGTGCCTGAAGCGGCGGTACCCGGAGGTTGGGACGGGCTCGGCTACTACCGGCTGCACGGTGCGCCGCGCACGTACTATTCCGCGTACGATGATGCGGCATTGCGCGCGATAGCCGAGCGCTTGCGCGCCGCGACCGTTCCGGCGTGGTGCATCTTCGACAACACCGCGCTCGACGCCGCGACCGCCAACGCGCTCGATCTCGCGGACCTGCTCGGCACGGTCTAGGAGGTCCGCACGGCCCCGGCGTAGCCTCGGACGATATGTCGTCGATGCCGGTCGCACCGGTCGCCACACCGTCCGTCGCGAGCGAACCCACGCACGAGCAGTTCGCGCTCGTCGGTGCGGGACCGATCGGCTTGTGCGTCGCGCGCGCGCTCGCGCAGCACGGCATCCCGTACGTGCAGTTCGAGTCGGGCGACGCAGTCGGCGGTAACTGGCGCGACGGCGTCTACGAGACGGCACACATCATCTCGTCGCGGAAGACGACGGAGTTCACCGACTACCCCATGCCCGCGAGCTATCCCGATTTTCCGAGCGGCGCGCAGATGCTCGCGTACCTGCAAGACTACGCGCGCCACTACGACCTCGAGCCGCGCATCGCATTCGGCACCACGGTGCGCGACGCGCGGCCCGTGTTCGCGGACGGCGTCGAGCGCTGGGAGCTGACGTTCGGCGACGGCGCGCGGCGCGTGTACAAGGGCGTGATCGCGTGCGTCGGCCACCACTGGGACCGCCGCTGGCCATCGTATCCGGGCACGTTCGGCGGCGAGCTGATCCACTCCAAAGACTACAAGACGCCCGAGCAGCTGCGCGGGAAGCGCGTGCTTGTGATCGGCGGCGGGAACTCCGCGTGCGACATCGCGTCGGAAGCCGCGCGCGTCGCGGCGTCGTCGCACTTGAGCACGCGGCGGGGCTACTGGTTCTTGCCCAAGACGCTGTTCGGCGTGCCGCTCGTCGAGCTGATCCCGCCGTGGGCGCCGCTCTGGCTGCAGCGACTCGGCTTGCGCGCCGCGCTCGCGGTCGCGGTCGGCGACTACGGCCGTTACGGCCTGCAGCAGCCGGATCATCAGATCTTCGAGCACCACCCGACCATCAACAGCGAGCTGCTGCACTACGTCAAGCACGGCCGCATCACGCCGCATCCGGACGTCGCGCGCTACGACGGCGAGTTCGTCGAATTCACCGACGGCGTGCGCGAGCGGTTCGATCTGATCGTCGCCGCGACCGGATTCCATCAGACGATCCCGTTCCTCGCGGCCGACCTCGTGCCGGTCGACGGCCCGATCGTGAAGCTGTACGGCTCGATGATGAGCGACCGCTTTCGCAACATGTACGTATTCGGCTGGTCGCAGGCGCGCTACGGTTTCGGCCCCATCGTTTCACCGGGCGCCGATCTGCTCGCCGAGGTGATCCTCGCGCAAGCGCGGATGCGCCACCCGCTGGGCGCCGTGCTCAAGAAGATGGGTGCGAAGCTGCCGCGCACGCACCTCGTCGACCCGCACGCCGCGATGCGCGCGATCCGCCACGCGCGCAAACGTCTGCCGCTGATGCTGAAGCTGGAGAAGATGGTCATGCGCAACGAGCCCGAGGCCGCGGCCGCGGCGGTCGCGTGAAGAATTTGTCGGGCGCCGTCGCGGTCGTGACGGGCGCGGCGTCGGGGATCGGCCGTGCGCTCGCGCTGGCCCTCGCACGCGAGGGGACGACACTCGCGCTCGCGGACCGCGACGAGTCCGGCCTGCACGAGACGGCCCTGCTCATTGCTCGCGCCGGCGGCACGGCGTCGCTGCACGTCGTCGACGTCGCCGACGAAGCGGCGGTGAACGCGTTCGCGCAGGACGTGCTGCGCGAGCACGGGCGCGTGACCGTCGTCGCGAACAACGCCGGCGTGTCGATCTTCGGCACCGTGCAAGAGCTGGCGATCGACGAGATCGCGTGGTTGATGAACGTGAACTTCTGGGGCGTCGTCTACGGCACGAAAGCGTTTCTGCCGGCGCTGCTGGCCCAGCCCGAAGCGTGCATCGTGAACACGTCGAGCGTGTTCGGGCTTTGGGGCCCACCGGGGCAGGCAGCGTACGCCGCGAGCAAGTTCGCGGTGCGCGGGTTCAGCGAATCGCTGCGCGGCGAGCTATACGGGACGAACGTGCACGTGCTCAC
>JALZBE010000516.1 GCA_030947665.1 Vulcanimicrobiota bacterium
CGTCACCGCCGCCGAGGCGCCGCCGGCGCCGCGGCCGCCCGTGCCGCTGCCCGTCCCCGCGGGCGGGGCCGACGACGACCGCACCGACATCCGCCCGCAGGATCGCGTCGTGCTGATCGTCGAGGACGACGCAACGTTCGGGCGCATCCTGCTGGGCCTCGCGCGCGACCGCGGTTTCAAAGGGTTGATGGCGACGACGGGCGCGGACGGCATCGCGCTCGCGCGCCAATTCGTCCCCGACGCGATCACGCTCGACATCGGTTTGCCCGACGTCGACGGCTGGTCGCTGCTCGATCAGCTCAAGCTCGATCCCGCCACCAAGGCCATCCCGGTCCACGTGATCTCCGGCGAGGAGCAATGGCAAAAAGCGCTGGACTCGGGCGCGTTCGCGCATTTGAAGAAACCGGCGAGCGAGGACGCGCTGACGCAGGCGTTCGACAATCTTCTTGGGTTCGCGGACGCGACGTCGCGCAACGTGCTGGTCGTCGAGGACGACGTAACCCAACTCTCGGCGATGGCGAACCTCATCCAATCAGGCGAGGTCACCGTCACCGCGGTGTCGACGGGCGCGCAGGCGCTCGCGGCGCTCGACGAGGCGAAGTTCGACTGTGTGATCGTCGATCTCGGGCTGCCCGACATCGAAGGCCTCGCGCTGATCGAGCGCATCAAGGAGCACGCGGCGCACGTGCGCGTTCCGGTGATCGTCTACACCGGGCGCGAACTGACCGAACAGGAGGACGGCGCGATCCGCCGCCTCTCCGAGTCGGTCATCGTGAAGGACGCGATGTCGCCGGAGCGGCTCATCGAAGAGACGTCGTATTTCCTCAACCAAGTCGAGGCCCGGTTGCCCGAGGTCAAGCGGCCCGTGCACCGCGGCTCCAGCGGCGCGAGCTCGCTCGAAGGCCGCACGATCCTGATCACCGACGACGACACCCGCAACATCTATGCACTGCGCAGCGCGCTCGAGGACTTCAAGATGATCGTCCTGAGCGCGGAGTCCGGTGCCGATGCGATCGGACTGCTGCGCTCGCACGCGGAGATCGACGTGGTCCTGATGGACATCATGATGCCGGAGATGGACGGCTACGAGACGATCCGGCGCATCCGAGCGCGGGACGAGTGGCGCGGTCTTCCGATCCTCGCGCTCACCGCAAAGGCGATGAAGGGTGACCGCGAGCAGTGCCTGGCGGCCGGCGCTTCGGAGTACATCTCCAAACCCGTCGACATCGACCAGCTCGTCGCGCTGATCCGCGTTTGGTTGAACGTCGCCGCATAACGTGATCGCCGAACGCCAGCCTCCGGAACCGCCGAACGCCGGCGGCCCGGGGGCGTCCCCCGCCGTCACCGACCTCGAGCTGCACCTGCTGCTCGAGGCGGTGTATCGCGTGTCGGGTTTCGACTTTCGCGAGTACGCGCCCGCGACGGTGAAGCGCCGCGTCGCGGAGCGCGTTCGCGCGGAAGGTTTGGCGACGATCTCCGGTCTGCTGGAACGCGTGCTCCACGAACCGCCGGCGATGGCGCGCTTCGTCGACGCGCTCACCCACAACGCGGGCTCGCCGTTCCGGGAGCCGTCGTTCTTCGAGGCGTTTCGCGAGCGCGTGCTCCCGCGGCTGCGCACGTTCCCGCACGTGCGCATCTGGGTGATCGGTTCGGGCGAGGACGCGTACTCGCTGGCGCTGCTGCTGCGCGAAGCAGAGTTCTACGATCGCACGCGCATCTACGCGACCGACGCCAGCGAGGACGCGATCGAGCGCGCGAAGGCCGGCGCGTTTCCCGCCGAGCTGCTCGACGAGTACGCTGCGCGGTACGCCGAGGCCGGCGGGAAACGGCACTTCTCCGACTACGTGGACATCGTCGGCACGCAGGCCGTATTCAAGCCAGGCGTGCGCGAGCAGATCGTGTTCGCGCAGCACAACCTCGCCTGCGACGGCTCGTTCAACGAGTTCCACCTCGTCGTCGCGCGCAGCGTCATCACGCACTTCAACCGGACGCTCGCGTACCGCGCGCACCAGGTGATCTACGAAAGCCTCATTCGCCTCGGATACCTCGGCGTGTCTGCGAAAGAGACGTTGCGCTACACGCCGCATCAGCGCGCGTACGAGGAATTGGAAGCGACCGAACGGTTTTATCGCCGTTTGCGCTGAGCTGACGCCGGGCTGAAGGCGCGGCGCGCGACGATCAAGCGATCAGTCCGCGCCGGTAGGCTGTTACCGCTGCTTGCGCGCGGTCGGACGCCGAAAGCTTGTCGAGGATGTCCGCGACGTGGCCTTTTACGGTGCCGAGGCTGATATACAGCCGTTCGGCAATTTCCGCGTTGCCGACGCCTTCTGCGATGAGTTTCAGGATCTCCGTCTCGCGCGGCGTGAGCGGCGAGGCTGCGGGGTGCGCCGGCGTGCCGCTCAGTTTGCGCAGCACCACGTGCGCGATCTTGGGGTCGAAATACGCGCCCCCGCTTGCGACCGTGCGGATCGCGTCGACGACGACCGCCGGGTCCGACGACTTCACGCAGTAGGCGTCGGCGCCAGCGGCTAATGCGGCGAGCACTTCGTCGTCGAGCTCGTGCATCGTCAGTACGACGATGCCGGGCGCGTCCGGCTCGGCCTTGAGATCGCGCGTCAGCGCGATCCCGTCTTTGCCGGGCAGGCCGATGTCGATCACGGCGACGTCCGGACGAACGCGCGTGACGGTTTCCAAGCCGGCAACGCCATCCGGCGCTTCCGCGATCACGTCGATGCCGGCGCTTTCCAGCGACGTGCGCAGGCCCGCGCGGACGAGTGCATGGTCTTCGACGAGGACGACTCGGATCGCGCTCATGTCGCTGCATTCGGCAGCGACAGCGTGAACACCGACCCGCGCGGCTCGCGGGGCGCGTAGCGCACCGTGCCGCCGCTCTCCTCGGCGATGCGGCGGACGATGTAGAGGCCCAGCCCCGTGC
>JALZBE010000517.1 GCA_030947665.1 Vulcanimicrobiota bacterium
CTGCCGCTTTTCACGCGGCAGCCTCAACGGTGATCGCCCGACCGTCGAAGTCGACGCGCGCGGTGTTGCCGCTCGCGAGGCGACCGCGCAGGATCGCTTCGGAAAGCGGCGTCATGACGTGCCGGGCGATCGCGCGCGCGACGTAGCGCGCGCCGCTGCCTTGCGACGACGATTCGCGCGCGAGGAACCGGCGGGCGGTCTCGGACAGGTCGAGCCGCATCGCGTGCGCCCCGAGCCGGTCGGCGAGCTGCGCGACCTGCAGCACGACGATCTTCTCGATCTCCGGCGCGCCGAGGTCGGCGAACAGCACGATCTCGTCGATGCGGTCGATCAGCTCGGGGCGCAGCGCCGCCTCGAGCTCGTCGCGGTCGGTGTTCGACGTCAGCACGACGATCGCGTGGCGAAAGTCGATGGTGCGGCCCTTCGCGTCGGTGACGCGGCCGTCATCGAGGATCTGCAGCAGGATCGCGGCGACGTCCGCGTGCGCTTTTTCGATCTCGTCGAACAGCACGACCGAGTACGGGCGGCGGCGCAGCGGCTCGGTGAGTTGCCCGGCTTCTTCGTGACCCTGGTATCCGGGCGGTGCGCCGAGCAGCCGCGACATCGTGTGCGCTTCGGTGTATTCGGAGAGGTCGAGCCGCACGAGCGCGTCGTCGGTGCCGAACAGCGCGTGCGCGAGCGCGCGCGCCAGCTCGGTCTTGCCGACGCCGCTGGGCCCCACGAACAGAAAGCCGCCGACGGGCTTGCGCGGATCTTTCAAACCGGCGCGCGCGCGGCGGATCGCTTCGGCGACCACGCGCACGGCCTCGTCTTGACCGACGACGCGCGTCGTGAGCTGCGCCTCGAGCGCGAGCAGGCCGGCGCGCTGCGCGTCGGTGATCGTGCCTTGCGGGATCCCCGTCCAGCGCGACACGACCGCGGCGACCAGCTCCACGTCGACGCGCTTCGCGCCGCGCATCGCGGCGCCGGCGGCCGCTTCGTCCATGACGTCGATCGCCTTGTCGGGGAGATAGCGGTCGGCGATGTAGCGCGCGGCGAGCGACGCCGCGGCTTCGAGCGCATCGTCGTCGATCTGCACGCCGTGGTGCGCCGCGTACTTCGCGCGCAGGCCTTTGAGGATGGCGACGGTCTGCTCGATCGTCGGCTCGTCGACGTGCACGGGCTGAAAGCGGCGTTCGAGCGCGGCGTCGGACTCGACGTGCTTGCGGTACTCGTCGAACGTCGTCGCGCCGATGCACTGCAGCTCACCGCGCGCGAGCTCGGGCTTGATCATCGAGCTCAGGTCCAGCGAGCCTTCCGCCGCGCCGGCGCCGACGAGCGTGTGCAACTCGTCGATGAACAGGATGATGTCGCGGCCAGCGCGCTTGACTTCGTCGAGGATCCGCTTGACGCGGCCTTCGAACTCGCCGCGGTATTTCGTGCCCGCGACGAGCGGGCCCAGCGACAGCGCCAGCACGCGCTTGTCGCGCAGCGCCTGCGGCACGTCGCCGCGCGCGATGCGCTGCGCGAGCCCTTCGACGATCGCGGTCTTACCGACGCCCGGCTCGCCGATCAGAACCGGGTTGTTCTTGCTGCGCCGCGCGAGGATCGAGACGACTCGCTCGACCTCGTCGTCGCGCCCGATGACGGGATCGAGCTCGTTCTTGCGGGCGGCGTCGGTGAGGTCGCGCGCGTACTGCGAAAGCGTGGAGGCGCCGCGAAAGACGCGCCCCAGATCGGTCAGCGGCTGGGGGCCCGCCGCCGACGACGGCTCGTGGCCGCCGGGGTTGTTGCGGCGGTTCACGGCGTCGAGCGCGACGGCAGCCCCCCCAAAGAGCGCGGCGGCGGCAGCGGCGATGCCGAGCACCGCGAACGGCGCGCGGCGGCGCTTGCGCGCGCACTCCTCGCAGATCTCAGCCTCGACCCAGCGGCCGGAACGGAGAGCGTAGTCGCGCACGCTCGCGGGCCTCGCCCGGCAGACCTCGCAGGTTGCGGTCATCGTGAGTCACCTACCCGCGGGGGCGAGGTCCGGTTTCGGAAGCTGGCGACCACTCGGCCGGTCAGAACCCATTTCAGCGGGAGTGCGCCGTTTCGTTCAAAAAATTCCCGGGAAGGCTAGGCCTGCAACGCGGCAGCGCCCGCCTACTTAATTAAGGGGCAGAGGGAAAGGGTACAGAGCACACATGGGAATTATCAGCTGGCTCATCGTCGGACTCATCGCGGGGTTCCTCGCCAAATATGTCGTGCCTGGTGAGGGCCCGGGTGGAATCCTCGGCGACATCATCATCGGTATCATCGGCGCCTTCATCGGCGGCTGGGTGTTCAATCTGTTCGGTCACGGCGGCGTAAGCGGCCTGAACATCGGTTCGATCATCGTCGCGTTCGTCGGCGCCGTCATCCTTTTGTTCATCATCCGCGCAGTCACGGGCAAGCGCGCCACGTACTGACCCGCACTCGACAAACCAAGCTCGGAACGCTCGTCCGTTTGCGGACGGGCGTTTCGCGCTTTCCTCGGTAGGAGCGAACCCGGTCCCCGCGCAACCCTTTCCGAGCGATGACCTACATTATCACCGAGCCGTGCATCGGGACCAAGGACAAGTCGTGTGTGGACGTGTGTCCGGTAGACTGCATTCACGGCGACGATGACGATACGATGCTCTTCATCGATCCGGAAGTCTGCATCGACTGCGGCGCCTGCGTCTCCGCGTGTCCGGTCGAAGCGATCTACGCCGACTCCGATGTCCCCGAGAAGTGGAAGAACTACATCGAGATCAACGCGGAGTGGTACAAGAAGTAGCCTGATGGCGAAGCTCGCGTGCGGCGCTCCATAGCCCGCGAGCTCATGGACGAGCCCGTCGCCGACGCCGGCGAGCTCGAAGCGAACCTGCGCGACATCGCGTTCGCGAACGCCCGGTTGGGCGGGACGGCGCCGGTCGTGCGCGCGC
>JALZBE010000518.1 GCA_030947665.1 Vulcanimicrobiota bacterium
GTCGGAGGGACGGGGCGTGGCTGATCCGCGCGACGAGGCGCTCGCGCTGGCCGACACGGCGATCGCGCTGATCTCCGCCGCCGGCGCGACGGACGCCGACGCGATCGTGGAGATCGCCGACCGCTTCGCGTGCGAGGCGCGCGAGCGCGACGTGACCAAGCTCGAACGCTCGCGCGGGCGCTCGCCTCACGTGCGCGCGTTCGTCGGGAAGCGGCGTGCCGCGCTCGCGACGACCGATCTTTCGCGCGACGGCGTCGCGGCGCTCGCCAAGCGGGCCGTCACGGCCGCGGCGTTCGTCGGGGAAGATCCGCACGCCGGGCTATCGGACACGGCTGCGTCCGACGGCGTGTGCGATCACGATCTCGGGACGGTCGAGCTCGACGTCGCGGCGCGCGACGACGAGGAGAAGATCGACGAGGCGCTCGCGATGGAGCGCGCCGTGCGCGACGCCGATGTTCGCATCGCGAACTCCGACGGCTCGCGCGTGCGCGACACGCTGGTGTCGTGGGCGCTCGCGAACACGCGCGGCTTCCGCGGCGTGACGCATGGGACCCAGGTGTTGCGCACGGCGGCGCCCGTCGCGCTCGACGGTGCGACCAAACGGATTGGGCACTACGGCACCGCTGCGCGCGGCTGGAACACGGCGGAGAGCGCGCATGCCGTGGCGCTGCACGCGGTGCACCGCGCGCTCGCGCTCCTCGGCGCGCGCAAGCCCGCGACGATGCGCGTCCCGGTGATCTTCGAGCGCGACGTCGCGGCCGCGGTGCTGAGCGATGTGTTCGCGGCGGTCGACGCGGCGAACGTCGCGCAGGGGAACTCGTGGCTGACGGACCGCATCGGCGAGCGCGTCGGGAACGAGCGCGTGACGCTCGTCGACGACGGCCGGCTGCGCGGCGGTTTGGGCACCTCGCCGTTCGATGGCGAGGGGACGCCGACGCGCGAGACCGTCGTCATGGACGGCGGCGTGCTGCGGACCTACCTCAGTGACGTGTACTGGGGACGGCGGCTCGGGATCGCATCGACCGGCAACGCGTCGGGCGGCGGCAGCGTCGGGGCGAACAACTTCTACCTCGCGCCCGAGTCGGGCACGCTGGACGATCTCGTCGCCTCGACCGAGCGCGGTGTGCTGGTGCTCAACACCATCGGCTTCGCGACGGAGCTCGCGAGCGGCACCTACAGCCGCGGCGCGCGCGGCATCTACATCGAGGACGGCACGCCGCAATATGCGATCGACGAGTTCACGATCGCGTCGACGTTCGGCGAGATGCTCGCGGGCATCGACGGCATCGCGGGCGACCTGCGTTTCGACGGCACGGTGGTATCGCCGTCGTTTCGCGTCGCGGAGATGACGATCAGCGGAACGTAACGCGCGCCGCGCTAGGGACGTGCGCGCGCCACGAGCTCGGCGATCGCGGCGCGGATCTCCGCTGTGCCGAGCTCGAGCGCGTTCGTGCCGACCACGAGCTCGAAGGAGCAGACGCGCGGGTGCGCCGTCGGCGTGAGGTGTTGGAAGACGACCAAGCCGCGCGTTTCGGTGACGGCATCGCGCGCGGCGAGCAAGGCGGCATGCTCACCGTCGAGGTGGACGATGAACGCGTTGCACGACGGCGGATCGGGGCTCACCGCGACGCCGGGTACGTCGCGCAGTGCCGCGACGATCTCTGCCGCGCGCGCGTGGTACTGCGGCATCCGCGGCAGTTCCGTGCGGAGTCCTTCGCGCGCTGCGACCGCATACGGGTACATGCGGAACAGCGTCGCACCTGCTCGTCCGATCCACACGCGCGCCGCGGCGATCGTCTCCGGATCGCCCGCGAGCGCGGCGCCGGCGATGCCGCCGAGGCCTTTGTAGAACGACACGTACACCGTGTCCGCGAGCGCCGCGATCTCCGCGAGCGATTTTCCGTAGCCCGGTGCGGTTTCCCACAAGCGCGCGCCGTCGATGTGGAACGCCGCGCCGGCATCGCCCGCATGTGCGGCGATGGCAACGAGCTCGTCCCACGCGGGCACGCGATAGCCCGTGCGGCGCAGCGGCAACTCGACGACGACCGCCGCGAGCGGCTCGCGCACGGCGGCAAGCTCCGCGAGCGTAAACGGCTCGATGAGCGTGCCGACGCGTGCCACGCGCAAGCCGTACAGCGTGCCGATTGCATCGTTCTCGTCTTCGACGAGATGCGAGCGCGGATGCGCCGCGACGACGTTGCGCCCGCGCCGGTCCGCGTGCACGCGCAGCGCCGACAGCTGCGCCGCTTTGCCGCTGGTGCAGAACACCGCCGCTTCTTTGCCGAGCAGCGCCGCGACCTCGCACTCGAGGTCTTCGACGAGCGCGCCTTCGCCGTACGAATCGAACGCCGCGTTGTCGGGGAGCGCATCGGCGAGCGCGCGCAGCGTCTGCGCGGGCGCCGGTTCGGTCTTGCGGGAGAGATGGCGGGGTGGTTCGGTGCGGATCACACCGGGCGTTTCGCCGGGCGCAGCACGGGGCCCGTGGTCACGCGGCGCATGTCCGGCGTCGGTTCGAGCGCGAACACGTCGAGCGGTTCGCGCTTGCCGCGCACGTTCTGCGCGCCCAGCGGCCGCACGACGTAACGCCCCGCTTCGCGCACGGCGTGCATCACGCTCTCGGTGACGACGACGGGGACCTGCAGCCGTTTCGACAGGCCTTCGACGCGTTTGGCGGTGTTGACGGTGTCGGAGACCACCGTCGTGTCGATGTGCCGCGCGTCGCCGACGGTGCCGAACGTGACCGGCCCGGTGTGCAGGCCGACGCCGATCTCGATCGGCGGGCCGAGGCCCTCGCGGTTGAGCTCGCGTACGGCAGCTTGCAGTGCCAGCGCGGCATCGAGCGCGTCTTCGACGCAGCGCGGGAACAGCGCCATGTAGCCGTCGCCCAGGTATTTGTCGATGCTGCCGCGG
>JALZBE010000519.1 GCA_030947665.1 Vulcanimicrobiota bacterium
GGCGCTCCGACGGGTGCCATTCTCGGCGTGCGCACCGCCGATCTCGAGATGAAGGAAGCGCTGCTGCGCAGTGATCCCGGCGCGCTCTTCACGACGCCGCATTTCGACGGCTATGCGGCGGTGCTCGTGCAACTCGACAAGATTTCGGCCGCCGGCCTGAAGCGTCTCATCGTGGAGGCCTGGATCGGCCGCGCACCGGAGCGAGCGGTGCGCGAATATCTCGCAAGCCGAAAACGCGCGTAGCGGAAATTACATGCTGTTGATCGACTGGCCGCCGTCGACTACGAGCGCTTCGCCCGTCATGAACGAGCCCGCGTTCGAGGCGAGCAGCAGCAGCGGGCCCGTGAGCTCGTTCAGATCGCCGATGCGCCGCTGCGGGACGCGCTTCAGCGATGCTTGCGCCCAGTCGGTCTTCAGGAAGTCGGCGTTGATCTCGGTCGAGAAGTAGCCAGGGCACAGTGCGTTCACGCGGATGTTGTAGCGCGCGAACTCCCACGCCATGCTGCGGGTGAGGTGGATTAGGCCGGCTTTGCTCGCCATGTAGGGTGCGACGGCCGGGGAAACGCGCAGGCCGAGGATCGATGCGATGTTCACGATGCTGCCGGGCTTCTTGGCCGCGACGAGGCGACGTGCCGCCTCTCGCGCGACCAGGAACGGTCCGCGCAAGTTCACCTCGACGACGCTGTCCCATTCGGAGGTTTCCATCTGCAGGATCATGTGCTCGCCGCTGATGCCCGCGTTGTTGACGACGATGTCGCACAGCACGCCGTCGGCGGCGAGCTGTTCGAACCCAGCATTGATCGAGTTCTCGTCGGTGACGTCCATCGTCAGCGCGCGAGCGCGCTCGCCGAGCCGCGAAGCATCGGCGTCGATGCGATCGGTGCGGCGCGCGGCGAGCACCACGGTGGCGCCCGCGCCGTGCAGCACCTGGGCGAAGTGCCGTCCTAGACCGCTCGATGCGCCCGTGACCAGCGCGACGCGACCGTCGAGCGAGAACAGATCGTTCATTGCGAATTGCCTTTCGTGTTCGGTTACCAGGTGTCGATGGACGGGCGCTTCTTGCCCGTGCGCGTGGGTGGCGCCGGGATCGCGCGCAACCCGCGCGTGATCCAGTCGCGGGTGTCGCGCGGGTCGATCACCGAATCGAGCTCGCCGACCGACGCGACGTGCAGCGCTTTGCCTTGCGCGTACGACTGCGTGACCATCGTGTCGAACACGGCCTGGCGCTCCTGCTCGTTCTCGATGGCAGCGAGCTCTTTGCGGTATCCCAAGCGCACCGCGCCTTCAAGACCCATCGGGCCGAACTCCCCGGTCGGCCATGCGACCGAGAAGAACGGTTCCTGCAGGCTACCCGCGGCCATCGCTTGCGCGCCGAGGCCGTAGCCCTTGCGCAATGTAATGAAGAACACCGGCACCGTCATGCTCGCCGCCGTGACGAACATGCGGCTGACGCGCCGTACTTGGCCGGTGCGTTCGACGTCCGGGCCCACGTTGAAGCCCGGCGTGTCGCACAGCGAGATCATCGGCAGATCGAACGCGTCGCAAAGCTGCATGAAGCGCGACGCTTTGTCGGCGCCCGGCCCGTCGATGGCGCCGCCGAGGTGGAGCGGGTTGTTCGCGATCAGACCGAACGGCTTGCCCGCGATGCGCACCAGCGCCGTGATCATGCCGGGCGCGTACGCCGCGCGCAGCTCGAGCACCGAGCCGTCGTCGGCCACTGTCGAAACAATCGTGCGTACATCGTAGACGCGCAGCCGGTTTTCCGGGATTGCGCGGCGCAGCTCGCGCTGGTCCGCGCACGTCCATTCCGCGAACGGCCCTTGGAAGTACGACAGATACTTGCGCGCGATGTCGGTCGCGTCGGCGTCGTTCTCCGCGACGACATCGACCACGCCGTTCGGCGCTTGGTCCGAGACCGGGCCGATCTCTTCCGGGCGGAACGTGCCGAGGCCGCCGCCTTCGATCATCGCCGGGCCACCCATCCCGATGTTCGCGTCGCGCGTCGCAATGATCACGTCAGAGCACCCTACGAATGCCGCGTTGCCGGCGAAGCAATAGCCCGATACGACGCCGACAACCGGCACCAAGCCGCTCAAGCGCGCGTAGCTCGCGAACGTCGGCACGGCAAGGCCCGATGCCCACGTGACGTCGGTATCACCCGGGCGGCCGCCGCCGCCTTCGGCATACATCACCAGCGGCAGCCGCCGGCTGTGCGCAAGGCTCAGCATGCGGTCCGTCTTGAGGTGGTTGACGTAGCCTTGCGTGCCCGCGAACACGGTGTAGTCGTACGCCATCGCGACACAGCGCGAGCGCTCGTCGTCGAAGCGGTCGCCGTTGATGTGGCCGATCCCCGCGATCAAACCGTCCGCGGGGCTCATGCGCTCCAGCTCCGCGGCGTCGCGGCGGCGGCGCTGCGCCGCGAGCGCGAACTCACCGTACTCGAGGTAATCGCCGTCGTCGAACACATGCGCGAGCTGCTCGCGCGCGGTGCGCCGGCCTTGCGCGCGCCGCTTGGCAAGCGCGTCCGCACGGGCTTCGTCACCGAGCGCGCGTCGCCGTTCGACGACTTCCGCCAGGTCGGGGCGCAGCGCGTCGAGGTCCACCGCGGATTCGCCGGCGGCGTCTTCGTCATCGACGTCCGCCGGTTCCACGAAGAGCACGGGGTCGCCGGCGTCGAGGATTTCGCCCGGCTGCGCAATGATCGCGCGCACGATGCCGGAGAGCTCCGCGGTGAGCACATGCTCCATCTTCATCGACTCGAGCACCGCAAACCGCTGTCCGCGCGCGATCGGCGCGCCGACTTCCACGTCGATCGTCAGCAATCGCCCCGGCGTCGCAGCGCGCAGCGCGGACGTACCGGCCGGACCTTGCGCCGACGAAGCAGCGAGATCGTGTCCCCGACCCGCCGG
>JALZBE010000520.1 GCA_030947665.1 Vulcanimicrobiota bacterium
TGGCCGCGCAGTAGGGTGCATTCGTCGGCATCGCGAGGTCTTCGTGGACCGAGGAGATGTTGATGATGCGGCCGCCGTCCCCTTGAGCGATCATCTGTTTGGCCGCCCGCCGGCTGCACAGAAACGGGCCGGTGAGGTTCACTGCGATGACCTTGTGCCAGTCTTCATCGGGAGTGTCGACGAACGGCATCTTTTTCTCGATGCCGGCGTTGTTGACGAGCACGTCCAGCCGGCCGAACCGCTTCACCGTTTCGTCGAAGAGCATCGCGACTTGGTTAGGGTCGCTGACGTCCGCCGCGACGGCCAGCGCACTGCCGCCGATCGTTTTTAGCGCGGATACGAGTTGATCCGCGCTGTCGCTGTTGCCGACGTAGTCGATCACGACCGCCGCGCCCTCTTTGACGAATTTCGTCGCGATCGCCCGGCCGATCCCCGTCGCGCCCCCGGTTACGATGCAGATTTTGCTCTCGAGGGTCATCGTACGCTCGCAATATCTTCAGGAAAGGGAAGGTTGAGAGTCCAGTCGAGCATCACGCGCACCTTTCGGTAGTTCCCGGGAAGCTGCGAGAGGTAATACGTCCGCCACAATAGCCAGCCGGATAGTCCGGTCAAGGTCGCGCGGCCGCCGATCTCTGCAAGGCCCTCGTGCGCGCCGAGCGAGGCCATCATGCCGCGCGCGCGATATACGTAGGGCTTCGTGTCGCCCCGGCGCAGCGTCGCCAACAGGTTGCGTGCCAGGCGCGGCGCCTCGTGCACGGCGTGCTGGGCTGTCTGCGGATATGCTCCTCCGCCGGGCTTGGGGATCCGCGCGCAATCGCCGAGCGCCCACGCTCCGGGCTTGCCGCAAACGGAAAGGTCGGCGTTCACGGCGATCGCGCCGCGCTCGGAATGCGGAAGGCCGAGCTCTGCGGCGAGCGACGCGGGTCGCACGCCGGCGCTCCACACGACGCACCGCGTTTCATAGCGCTTTCCGGATGCGAGGGTGATCCCGCCCGCGTCGACCGAGGCGACCTGGTCGCCCAGAACGATCTCGACGCCGCGCCGTTCGAGGAGTTCGCGGGCACGAGTTCCGAGCCCGTCCCCGAGCTCCTCGAGCAGGCCGTCACTGCCCGCTACCAGCACGACTCGGACGTCGCGGTTTTCGATGCGCGGATAAAAGCGCGATGCGGAACGCAGGAACGCCAGCAGCTCGCCCGCCGCCTCGACGCCGGTGAAGCCGCCGCCGACCACGACGAACGTCGTTAGGCTGCGACGTTCCATGTCGTCGGCCGCCGTCGCCGCGTTCTCGAGTGCCGTGATCGTGACGGCGCGCAAGGCGACTGCGTCCTGCAGCGTTTTGAGCGGGAAGGTGTGTTCGTCCGCGCCGGGTACGCCGTGGGTGGAATTCTCCGCGCCGAGTGCGACCACGAGCTGATCGTACGGAAGCGTCGCCGTGCTCTCTTTGCGGAGCCGCCGGACGGAAACGGTCCCCGCAGCGAAGTCCACGCCCATGACGGTGCCGAGCTCGAACGCGCTCTTGCGGAGGATCGCCCGCAGCGGCGGGGCGATGTGCCGCGGCTCGATCGATCCGCTCGCAACTTCGGGCAGCATCGGCGTGAAGAGCATGTAGTTCTCGCGGTTGACGACCGTCACCGCGACCTCGTCGCGATGCGAAAACCGCTCGAGATGGCGTGCGACGTTCATTCCGGCGAACCCCGCTCCGAGAATTACGACTCGTTTGGGCACGGACGCGCCTCCACGGACTCCGGCATCACCGCGAGGACGGCGGCGAGATCGTCGGCGTCGGCGAGCACGTCGAACTCCAGATCGTAACTGCGCGATTCCCCGGCCTCTAAGAACGGCAGCGTACCACGTCGTCCCGCCTCGACCCGGCCTTCGATTGTGGGACAGTTTGCCGGCTCCATCCCCATCACGTACGTACCGTGTCCGAGCATGCGCCACGTGAAAAAGCCCGGCAGTTGACGCGGATCGAATCGGATTGCAAGTCCGAGACCGCGGCCCGCCCGCAATGCCGGATTCCAGAGCACCGCGGCCGCCCGGCCGTCGGCGCAGGCGATCGGCTCGTGGATGAACACCTGTTCCTTGAAACCGGCCTGTGGCGGCCCGCCGCGATCCCAGGCGCCCAAGCCGCGGGCAGCCTCGGCGTCGCGCGCTTTGACGGCGGCGTGCGACACGTAGAGGCGCGCGTCATCGTCGAGGATCGGAAAACCGCCGTTGCAGTGGTACAGAATCATGTGCGGACGCGGCGACCCGGCCTCGTTCGTCACCTCGTCGTGAAGCACGATCCGTTTGCCGCCTACGAATGCGCGCAGGCGGCGTTCGAGCCGAAAGTTCTCCCCGAAGACGCGCGACTCGCGCATCCTACCGGCGACCTCCAGAACGCAGGTGCTCTCGTCGAGCCAGGTCGTCGCGCAACGTACCGATTCGGCGGGCGTGGCGTCGATGCGTCCGTGCAGCCCGAACGTTCCCCACTCGTCGCTGCCTGCGGGCCCGAAGTTCGCGAGGCCGCACGTCGTGAAGAGACCGCCGGCGAACGTGCGCAGAAATCCGTCTCCGTCAGGCTCCGAAAAGGCCGCCTGCGCGATGTCGTTGCACGAGCTCCAGGATAGCGGCACGTCGTCGTAGTACGCCGACGCGACGTCGAGCGCGCGATCCGCAACGGTAACGAACGACAGTCCGCCGCCGGTACGCACCGTCAACTCCCGAACGCCGCGCGCCCTGCCGTCGCTTCGTTCCGAGGGTGTGATGCCGGCGAGAGCGTCGAAACGCCCGGCACGGGCGGCAAGTTCGTCGCGGGTGTACGCCTGCCCAAAGAGCTGCGGCACGGCAGGCTTATGCCGCCGGGGCGGCAGCCGCGTCGCGGGATCCCGGTTGTCGCGCCTCAGCGATGATCGCCACCGTTGTGGCC
>JALZBE010000521.1 GCA_030947665.1 Vulcanimicrobiota bacterium
CCTCGTGACGATCCTCCAAGACGGCGGCTGTGACGGTTTCAACACCGTCGTGCCGCTCGGGCAGTACGGGAAGTACTCCGATCTGCGCACGGTACCGGGCGGCGGCAGCCTCGCGGTCCTCGACACCGACATCGGCGCGGCGGGCACGGCGTTCGACGCGAATTACCTGACGCCGGCGAACCAGGCCGTCGCCTACGGGCTCCATCCCAAGATGACGGCGCTGCGCGCGCTGTACGGCCAAGGGAAGATGGCGGTGCTGCTGGGCGTCGGAATTCCGCCGGCCGATCCGTCGCGCACGAGCCACGAGGTCGGCAAATTCGACTGGGCCACCGGTTCGATCAACAAGCTCGGCTACACCAACGTCGGCTGGATCGGCCAAGCCTTCGATACGATCGGCGGCTCCGGCGCGCTGCCGCCGTCGGCATCGGTGAACTACCAGTCGCCGATCGTGCTGCGCGGGCGCAAGAACTCGCCGCTGGTCATCGGCGGCGATCTGAGCAATTTCACGCTGCCGTGCGGCTCCGCCGGCGCCGACTGCGCGGCGCGCGTCGGCGCGCTGAACAGCAACGACACGTTTCCGTCGCCGGCGAACCCCGCGGAGTTCGCGCGCGCGCTGTCGAGCGCCACCGCCGGCTTTGTCGGCGTCGTCCAGCAATATGCGACGGCCGCACCGGGCGCCGACTATCCGTCGACGGCGGGCAGCTCGATCAAATCACAGCTCAAGCAGATCGCACGGCTGATCGTCGCGGGTGCGCCGACGCGCGCGTACTACGCGTCGCAAGGCGGCTACGACACGCATTCGGCGCAGAACAGTGCGGGCCATCATCCGGATTTGGTCGGCGAGCTGTCCGACGCGATGAGCCAGTTCTACACCTATCTGCAAGGCAAAGGGCTTTCGCAGCGGGTGGTCATCATGACGATGACCGACTTCGGACGCCGCCCGCAGGCGAACTCGACCGCCGGCACCGATCACGGCACCGCCTCGGTGTCGTTCGTCATCGGCGACCGCGTCAAGGGCGGGGTGTACGGGCAGTACCCCAACTTGTCGAGTCTCGACAACAACGGCAACGTCGTCATCCAGGTCGACTTTCGCAACCATATCTCCGATCTGGTCACCGCGCTGGGAACCGATCCCGTGCCGATCGTCGGAAGCACGTATCCGAAGCTGGGGTTCATCTGATGCGGCTGCACATCGTTGTCTCGGCCGTGCTCGCCGCCGTCGCGCTCGACGCCGCAGCCGGCACCGCGCAGGTTCACCCGCCGTCGGCGTTGACGGCGCCTGCGGTCGTACGCGTGCCGGCGTTCGCGACGCAGCCCACGCTTCGCGTCGACCCGAACGCGCCGCTGCAAAGCGGTGAGTTCGCCAGCGCGATCAGGACGCCGGCCGATCGCGCCGCGCTCGCCGACGCCATCGCGAAGCAGCGCTACGCCGAGTCGCAGAAGTGGGCTGCCGACGGTCCGGGTATCGTCGTTCAGCTGCGGCGGTCGCGCTACTGACCGGCTGCGCGCGTAGCGCGCACACAGGCACACGGCGGATCAGCCGGGTACAGGGGATGAGATGGACCCGCTGGACCCGCTCGAGCCGACCGACCCGATCGGCGATGACGATGATGATGACGACGACGACGACGAACTCGCGCCGCCGCAGTTCTACCTGACGACGTTCATCCCGCGGCCCGCGTGGTACGATCTCGGAACCGACGAAGCGACCGCGTTCTTGCAGAACCGCGTCGCGCAGCTGAACGAAGCGTTCGTCGAAGACGACGAGGGCGTGATCTGGGCGTACCGCTATCACGTAATGGAGCGCGCGCGCGAGGTCGATGCGGTCGTGCTGCTGTGGATGATCACGTCGGACGAAGCGCTCGAAACGCTGGAAGGGACCCTGCGCCGCTCCGACGTCAACAAGTATTTCGACTGGAGCGTGATCGGCGGCCCGCAGAACAACGCGCCGACCGACATCCTGGGCGCATTCCTGGGCACGCTCCTCCCCGACGCGAACGTGGACGCGGACGCGAACGAACAGCCGCGCCCGAGCGAGAACTGAGCTCTACCTCGTCAAGCGAATGGGTTGGTGTGGAACGCCGCGATGGCTCTTTCGACGCTCCCACGATTCGAAAAATCCATTACCAATTTGATGTCTGCGAAGTCGAAACCGGCGTCGCGTTCCTCGGCCGCGACCAAGCTCTTCGTCTCTGACGGAAAGAGGTTGCCTTCGAGGTCGGCCACTCGGCGCTTGAGATCCTCAGCGACGCTCGTCGCGATGTTCGCGCGGTCGGGAACCGTCAGTTGCGGTGAGGTCGCGAGCATGTCGCGAAATGCGACGAAGGCGACGCTGACATCCGTTCGTTTTTGCGCCGACGTACGAGCGGCATCGCGCAAGATCGCGTTGAACCGAGGCTCGAAGTCCGCGAGCCCGGGCAATTTCGCCCAGTCGCTTCGCGCGTCGAGACGTTCGATCTCGACGACCATGTAGTCACGATCGCGATATGGCTTTGCAACGGTCGGATCGGCACCCTGGACGAGCCGCCCGTCCTTGAGCCAGAGACGGCTGAGATCGACCGAGCCAGACGGCGCGTTGATCCCGACATACACGCCGGGGTGCAATCCCTTACCGGCATTAACGGTGTCTCGCACGCCGAGCTGCAGTGTAGAATCGCGCAGGCCGAGGATCTTTTCGACGCCGCCTTTCACGACGTTCGCCGCCTCGGCGGCCGTTCCGACGGCGAGCCCGCCGATGGCAGCCAAGGAAGCCGTCAGATCGATCAGGGCCCGGGCGGTGTCCTCACCCCGAACGGAATACAAGCCGATCAGCATGGTAACGTCCGCGCCCGTATAGACGATCGGACCGGTTAGCGGATAGTTCAGGTTGATGATGCGCTCGAGATTCGCGTCGCCGAACTCCCGGAGC
>JALZBE010000522.1 GCA_030947665.1 Vulcanimicrobiota bacterium
GGCGAGCACGTGCACCGTCGTCGCCTCCGCACCGTCCTCGTCGAATTTCGCGAGCACGTCGCGTCGTGCGGCCTCGGCGATCCCGCGGTACAACCGGCGCTGCAGCGGCGTGAGCTCGCACTCGATAACAGCCTCGGTGCGTTCGGGCAGCTCCTTGGCGACGTCTTCCTTCGTGCGGCGCAGCACGAACGGTTCGAGCCGCGAGCGCAGCGACGCGGCCGCCGCCTCGTCGCCGTCCGCGATCGGCAACTCGAAACGCCGGCGGAACGACGCTTCGGAGCCGAGCAACCCAGGCTCGACGAACCCGAAGATCGCCCACAGATCGCGCAGCGAGTTCTCGACCGGCGTCCCGGTCAGCGCAAGCCGGTGATCGGCCTGCAGCCCGCGCACCACCTTGGCGATCTGCGAGCCGGGGTTCTTCGTGTTCTGCGCCTCATCGAGCACGAGCGTCCGAAACCGGAACCGTTCGAGCTGCTGCGCATCGAGCCGCGCGAGCGCATACGACGTCACGACGACGTCGTACTCGTGGATCGACTCGTACTTCGCAGCGCGGTCGCTGCCGGACTGCAATCGCAGCGTGCGCAAGCTCGGCGCGAACTTCTTGATCTCGTTCTCCCAGGTGTGCGTCACCGACGTCGGCGCGATGACGAGCACGGGGACTTCGCCTTCGTCCTCCTTGCGCTTCGCGACGTGCGCGATGACCTGCGAAGTCTTGCCCGTGCCCATGTCGTCGGCGAGGATGCCGCCGAAACGGAACGATGCGAGATACGACAAAAAATCGAGACCACGCCGTTGATAATCGCGAAGCGGCAGCGCCATTGCGAGCGGCGCTTCGACTTCTTCGATGCCGCTGAAGTTGCGGAGCCGGTCGCGGATGCGTTCGACTTCTTCCGGAAGTGCGACTTCGCCGAAGGCTTCGTGTAATTCGTCGCGCATCGCGACCAGCGAGGCGAGGCCCGTGCGGCGGCGGTCGGTGAGCTCCGAGAGCAGGTTCTGGCGCGAGCGCAGGTCGCCGATATCGACGAGCTTGCCGCGCACTTCCGCGTAGCGGCCTTTCGCGCCGAGCAGCGCCCGCAATTCTTCGCGCGTGAGCGGGTCGCCGCCGCCGACGAACACAGACACGTCGAGCTCGAACCAGTCGCCCTGTTCCGCCGCGGTCGCGCTGACGGACACGTCGACTTTGTCTCCGCCCGCGAGCGCGGCGAGCGATTCGTCCAGCCGGATCTCGACGTCGTCCCACGCCGGCCACGTCGTGCGCACCGTCTCGGCCGCACGGTCCGCGTCGTGCAACGCGAACGCGTCGCCGCCGCGCGGCACGAAGCCCGCTTCCAGGAACCGGTGCGCGAAACCGCGCGCGATCTCCGGCGCCCAGCGCACGAAGCGCCCCGCGCTGGCGGTCACGGCGCCGTGCGGGCTGAACGGCGCGTACGCGCCGGTCGCGCGGTCGACGAATGCCAGTCGCGCCAGCAGCGCACCGTCCCGCCACGCGGCGCGTACGACCAGCGCGGCCTGCTCCGCGTCGACGACGCCGAGCTCCCTGCGCTGATCGGCGGTCAAGAACGGCGCGACGCGCGCGATCGCGCGCACCGACGGCGCCGAATCGTGCTCGACGGGCTGATCGGCCGCGGCGCGCGCCGCGACGATCACCTTGCGCGGATCGAACGACCCGTCCAACAGATACGCGGTGCGTTCCGCGACCAGCCACGCGGGCGGTCCGTCGACCACGGCCGCGTCGGCCGGCGAGATGCGCCGTCCGTCGAGCGCTTCGAGCACCGGCACGAATTGCGCGCCGGCACGCACCGCGCGCAGGCGCACGCCGCGCGTCTCGACCGCGAACGGGGACAGCTCGAACGGATGCCGGTTCTCGCCCGGCGCGTCGTCGAAGCGCAGCCGCGGGTGACGCGCCAGGCGAAAGAGCGCGCGCGCCAGGGCCTTCGACGAAGAGCGTGCGCCGAACGCTTCCTGGACCGCGTCGTCGCGCAGCATCATGCGATCGACGTCGTCCCAGTCGTCGGGCGGCGTCTGGTCCATCATCGCAAGGATCGCGTCGGCGTCGCGGATCACGCCCCGCAGCCGCGGCGTGTCGAGGTACAGCGTCCCGCCCAGCGTGCCGCCGGGACCGACGGAGATCACGGGCCAGACCGCGCGAGCGCGGGCGCGCGAGGCGTCCTGCTCGATGTCGGGTAGCCACGAGAGATCGGGTTCGGTCGCGTCCGCGGACGGCAGCGGCAGCGCGGAGTCTTCGGCGGTGCGCACGACCTCGAGCGTCGCGACGACGTGCTCGCACACGCCGCTCGCACCGCAGGTGCACACGGCGCGCAGCGCCTGCGGCCCGGTCCCCGACGCCCACTCCACGGCCGTCGCTACGGCGACGCGGTCCTTCACGGTCGCCTCGACGCGCGCCGCCTCGACCGAACGCAGCACGACACGCCCATCATCGACGAGGGCGAGCGCGACGCGGGTCAGGTCGCGGGCAAACCAGGTTCCGATCTGCGCCGGGAGGCGCGACCGCCACAGCGCATACGGGGTCAACCTACCGTTGTTCGTCACGAACCCGTCGGTTTCCCGACGGGCTCGTGCGGCTTCGCCCAACGTGCCTGCCCCCGCTAGACTTCCTGGACCTCCGGCTGATTGGGCGAGGCAGGTGGATCGATGCTCGGGATCTTCGAGAAGCTGAGCTTCTCGGGGTTCTCTTGGCTGACTTCGGCCAAGATGCGGTCGCCGGAGCCGAAGTTGCCCCGGAGCATCTCCTCGGCCAGCTCGTCCTCGACCTCACGCTGGATCGCGCGGCGCAGCGGGCGCGCGCCGAACTGGGGATCCCAGCCCTTCTTGGCGAGCAGCTGCTTCGCGTCTTCGGTGACCTCGAGGTCCATCTCCTGAGCCTTGACCTCGCGGACCACC
>JALZBE010000094.1 GCA_030947665.1 Vulcanimicrobiota bacterium
CGCCAAACGGGCCGACGCCGAGATCGCCGACACGCTGCGCCGCTTCACCGCCGAGCTGGAACGGCGCGCCGCTGAACGGACCGAACGCGGCGCGCGCGCGCCGCGCGTGACGCCGGGGCAAGCGGACTTGCTCGCGCGCACGCTCGATCAAATGCACCGCGAACTCGGCCTGGAGGAGCGTCCGCAGCGCCCGCGCGACGGCGAGACGCCGCAGCCGGTCGCCGCGGGCGACCGCGTGCACGTCGCGTCGTGGGATCAGGACGGCACGATGCTGGAAGACCTCGGCGATAGCGCGCTCGTGCAGATCGGTGCGATGCGGCTGACCGTGCCCAAGAGCGAGTTGCGGCGGCGCGGCGGGGCGGCGCTCAAGCGCGACAAGCCGGCGCCGACGTCGTCGCCGACGCTCGAAGCGGCGTCGACCGCGCAGACGCAGATCGACGTGCGCGGTAAACGCTTCGTCGACGCGGAGCCGCTGGTGGACCGCTGGATCGACGATGCGATCATGCTGGGCCAGTCGCCGTTGCGGCTGATCCACGGCAAAGGCACCGGGCTCCTGGGCAAAGGCTTGCAAGAGTTCCTCAAAGCGCACCCGTTCGTGCAGAACGTGCGCTACGGCCACGCCGACGAGGGAGGCGGCGGGGTCACCGTGTTTGAATTGCGCTCGCCGACCGCATGATCAGCACCGCATGACGAACCAACCTGCGCGCAGCGCGCGCGAGCGCGCCGAGTCTTTGACCGATGGCTGCGATCACGTCGAGACGCTGGCGGAGCTAACGCAGCGGATCGAGCGCGGGCGGCCGCTGCGCGTCTACCTCGGGCTCGATCCGACGTCGCCCGACCTGCACCTCGGGCACGCCGTCGTGTTACGGTTGCTGCAGCGCTTCGTCGACGACGGCCACGACGTGATTTTGCTGATCGGCGATTTCACCGCGCGCATCGGCGATCCGAGCGGGCGCAACGCGCTGCGCCCGCCGCTGAGCGACGAGCAGATCGACGCGAACATGAAGACCTACGCCGCGCAGGCCGGCAAGGTGCTCGACATGTCACGCGTCACGCTGCGCTACAACAGCGAGTGGCTCTCGAAGCTCACGTTCACGGACATCTACAAGCTGCTCTCGCAGACGACGGTCGCGCAGATGCTCGCGCGCAACGACTTCGAGCTGCGCTACGAGAGCAAGACGCCGATCGCGCTGCACGAGTTCGTGTATCCGGTCGCCGTGGCGTACGATTCGATCGCGCTGGAAGTCGATGTCGAGTTGGGCGGTTCCGATCAGCTCTTCAACCTGCTCATCAGCCGGCCGTATCAGGTGCACGCGGGCCAGTTGCCGGAGATTTGCATCACCGTTCCGCTGCTCGTCGGGCTCGACGGCAGCAAGAAGATGTCGAAGTCGCTCGGCAATCACATCGGGCTGACGGACGCGCCGAACGAGATGTTCGGCAAGACGATGAGCATCCCGGACGAGGCGATGCCGGAGTACGCGCGTCTGGCCGCGTGGTGGCCGGCCGACCGCGTGCGCGCGCTGCGTGACGGCGCCGCCGCGCCGATGGACGAGAAAAAGCGTATCGCCGCGGACATCGTGGCGTTGTACCACGGGTCCGACGCCGCCCGCGCGGCGCGCGACTGGTTCGAGCGCACCATCCAGCGCGGCGAGATTCCGGCGGACATGCCGGAGATGCGGCTGGACGGCCGGAGCAAGCTCGTCGACGTGATCGTCGCCGCGGGGTTCGCGGACTCAAAGCGCGCCGCGCAGCGGTTGATCGGCGAAGGCGCGGTGAAGGTGGACGGAACGCCGGTCACCGACGCCGGCGCCCGCTGGACCGCGCCGGGCCCGGCGGTCCTGCAGGTCGGCTCCCGCAAGTTCGTCCGCATCGTTCCGTAGCGATCAGCCTTCACCGAAATCTGGAGATAAGACGTCATCATGGCGAGCCACAACGCCCCGTCCAAGCCCCCGATTACATACACGCCGGCCGGGGCGATCAACGGCCCGACGTTTACCTGCCCGCGCTGCGAGCGGGTCTACCCGTACCCGGTCGACCACGGCGCGCCGGTGCGCTGCGAGTGCGGCTGGTGGTACACGAACCTCGACCACAGCCGCATCATCGAGGAATTCCGCCCGCGCATCGGCGGCGCGGCGACGAAAGGGCCCGAGGCGTCCGCCGGCCCGGCCGCCGAGCAGCACTGAGCCTTAGGCTGAGCTGCTCGACGCGCGTTCGGCCAAACCGCGGACGTCGTCGGCGCTGAGCACGTAGAGCTCGCCGCAGAAGTCGCACGTCGCTTCGGTCTGCGGCTGCTCGAGCGCGATCTTCGCGAGCTCGTCCTTGCCCAGCCCGAGCAGCGCGGACTCCACCTTCTCGCGCGTGCAGCGGCAGTCGAACGCGACCGTGTACGTGTCGAAGAGCTTCACGTCGAGGTCGCCGGCGACCGCGCGCACGAGTTCTTCGGGGCTGCCGCCTTCGACGATCTGCGTCGTCACCGCTCGCATCGACGCGACGTTGCGTTCCAGCGCGGCGACAGTCGCTTCGTCCGCGCCGGGCTGCACCTGCGCGATCACGCCGCCCGACGCGCGAATCCCGCTCGGGCCCGCGAGCACGCCGACGGCGACGATGCTCGGGATCTGCTCGGAATTTCCCAGGTACGCGGCGATGTCGTCGCCGATCTCGCCCGAGACCAGCGGGACGATCCCACTGTACGGCTGACCCACTTCGTACGTCTTGGTGACTTGCAGCTTGCCGGCGCCGACGACGCGCGCGACGTCGAACTTGCCCAGCGCGTTGAGCGGTACGTCGGCGCGCCCGTTTCGCGCGTAGGCACGGGCGCCGACGGCGTGCGTGCCGATGCTCCACGCGTCGGCGGTGATGCTGCCGATCGGGCCGTCGCCGACGACCTGGAGCGTGAGGCGCTCGCGGCCCTTGAGCGACGCGCCCAGAAGGGCGGCGGCGGTCAGCAGGCGGCCGACCGCCGCGCTCGACGTGGGCGCGAGGTCGTGCCGTTCCCGCGCCTCGCGGACGAGCCCGGACGTGATCCCGGCCACGAGCGATACCGTGCCGCGCGCGGCCGAGGCGGTGATGATGCGATCCATTCTGTTATGATAACCGTTCGCGTCTTTTTCCCGTTGCGCCGCAGCGGACGGCGCGTCGTGTTTTCCGTGCCAAGGCGGAAGGAGCGGGCGGCGTGCAAGCGTACTCCACCGAGCGAGCGGCGCGTACCGTTAGCCGCCGTTTTCGTACGACGTTCCCGTGAGGTGCAAACCAGACAGTGACCAAAGCCGATATCGTCGACTCGCTGGCCAACGAACACGAACTGTCGAAGCGTCAGGCGGGTGAGATCGTCGATCTGATCCTCGACGAGATCACGTCCGCGCTGAAGGACGGCGACAAAGTGCAGTTGATTCCGTTCGGGAGCTTCGTCGTGCGAGAGCGCAAGGCGCGCACGGGCCGCAACCCGCAGACGGGCGAGACCATCAAGATCGCCGCGCGCAAAGTTCCGGCGTTCTCCGCCGGCAAAGGTTTGAAAGACGCCGTCGGCGGGCCGAAGCGCGGCGGCAAAAAGACCGGAAGAAAGAAGTAGCCGCGATGAAAGTCACCGGCATGGACGCGGTCTATTACACGGCGAAAGACCTCGGCGCGCTGACGAAGTTTTATACCGGTTTGCTCGGCGCGGAGCCCACGATGAGCATGGGCCCGGTGGCGGAATGGACGTTCGCCGACGGCGCCAGCTTCGGGCTGTACGGCACCGCCGAAGGAAGTGCGGGCGGCAGCGCGATGTTCGCGGTCGATGACGTCGCGCAAGCGATGGCCGACGCGAAGGCGCGCGGCGTGAAGTTCCACGACGACGAGATCACTGACACGCCCGTGTGCCACATGGCCTTCGGCGAAGATCCCGAAGGCAATCAGTTCATCCTGCACCACCGCAAAGAGCAGTAGCGCGGCATCAACGAGCACTGAGAAAGGCCCGCACGTCGTGCGGGCCTTTCTTTCATTCGGCTCCTCTCGCTGATCCCGCGCACCCGTCGCGCGCCGCTCGGCTCAGCGGATGACCCGACCGCCTATTATATCGTCGTTCGCAGTCATTTCGGCCATCAGGGCAGCTCTTGTAAGGCCGTTGAATCCAAATACCGGAGACTTCAGCATGCGCCTGTAGACCGCGTTTGCTTTGATCGCGTACGCTCGGGCGGAATCGAAACGTTTCAGCCGTACCGACAAATCGGCTGCGTGATTGTAGTTTGCCGCGGCGGTATAGAGCATATTGAACTGACCGCGCAGATTGGACCGCCAGCTTGGGGCGCAGGCGACTTGCGCATCGGCTGCGGCGGCGTAAACCCTGATCGCGCGGCGAAGGTCGTCACGCGCGACAAAGATGTCAACGTTGTCGGTGGCGCCCCATGCAGGCTCGGAGCAGGTTGGGAGATACAGCGTCGGGCCCGGTTCCGGCATCAATTGCGGCGTCGGCATCGCTTGCACCGCCGGTATCAGCGACGGCGACGGCGTCGCCGTTGATTGGGCAGCGGAACTGACAGGGAACGCGATCACGGAAGCGAGGAGCGCGGGTACGACCCTTTTTATGACTCGCAAGTCTGCCGGCCTCCAGTCGTCGTTCACGAAAAGTCGTGCAGTCTGGTTCGACGATCGCGGGCGGAAGCACCCTCGCCGCGCGGATGTTCCTTGGGCAGTTCTTCTTTGAAAGATGAACAGGGTTCGCGTGATGCGAACCCTGTTCGTTGTTGGTCGGGCAGACAGGATTTGAACCTGCGACCCCCAGTCCCCCAGACTGATGCGCTACCAAGCTGCGCTACTGCCCGACGGAGGCCGGTGGAGGTATTGTGCCGTTCGGTGTGGTTGTCCCTTTCCTCGTGAAAGCGACGCTCTATGCCGACGGCGGTTCCCGCGGCAATCCCGGTCCGGCAGCGGCCGGGGCCGTGCTGTACGCCGACGACGGCGAGGTGCTCGAAGAGATCGGGACGTTCTTGGGCGTCACCACGAACAACGTCGCGGAGTGGACGGGGCTGCTCGACGGGCTCAAGGCCGCGCTCGCGCGCGGCGTGGACGAGCTTGCGGTGCGGCTCGACTCCGAGCTGGTCGTCAAACAGCTCAGCGGGGCGTACCGCGTCAAGCATCCCGGGCTGATCCCGCTGCACGCCGAGGCCAAGGCGCTGCTGCGCAAGTTCGGGCACGTCGACGTGCGCCACGTCCCTCGCAAGCAGAACAAGGCGGCCGACGCCGTGGTCAATCAGGTCCTCGATGCGCACCGCTGACACTTCCCGGTCCGGCGGAGCGTTCTAGAAGACGATGCGCCGCTTCCCCACCACCACGTTCGCCATCATCCTCGCCGTCATCGCGATGATCGTCGGGTGGAAAATTTTCTATCACGACGAGGCGGAGCGCTTCAACGCCGTCCAGCACATTCGCCAGCAGCGCTCGGAGCTGCACTTCGGCGAAGTGATCGCGCACGACAAGGGGCCGATCTCGCGCGAGGAGTGGCGGCTCGACAACGTCGACGGCAAGTGCAGCGCGACGTACACGGCGGAGAACCGCGCCGGCTCGCGCGTGGCGAAGTTCACCGAGCCGATCCCCGGCTACGACGTGACGTTCGCGTTCGAGAAGCTCGTGCTTGACGGGCTCTGGAAGCTGCAGACGCGCCCGCTCAAAGGAAAGCTAGACAACGTCTACACGATCACCGTGGCGCAAATCGCCGGCGACCGCAGCGGCTCGCACAAGTTCACGTTCACCGACCCGCACTATCTCGCGATCGCGGCCGGCCGCCAGTATCACATCCACCTCGACCGCAACAAGCCGGTGCCGAACTTGCTGACGCTGCAGTCCACGTCCGTCGCCGACCCGCGCTATCAGAAAGTCGTCGACGACTTCGCGTCGTTTGGTCCGCCGCGTTTCAAGAAGACCGTCGCCGCGGCGCGGGAGAAGCTGCTCCGCTCGTGAGCACCCGCAGGTGCCGCTCGTGAGCACCTGGCGCGTCCTGGCTGCGCTGGTGCTGCTCGCTGCCGGGTCGTTCGGCCTGTACGAGCTGGTCGAGTCGCCGCGCAGCGGCGCGTTTGCGCCCGTCGTCACGCACGGCGGCGGCCATGTGATCGCGCTGACGTACGACGACGGCCCGACGCGCGGCGTGACCGATCGCGTGCTCGACGTGCTCGAGCGCGAACACGTGCGAGCGACGTTCTTCGTCGTGGGACGCGCCGCGCGCCGCGAACCGGCGCTGCTGCGCCGCATGCGCGCGGACGGCGACGAGATCGAGAACCACTCCGACTCGCACGCGCACCTTAACACGATTGTATCGGCGCGCGCGCTCGACGCCGAGCTGTCGAAGGCCGACGACGCGATCGCCGCGGCGACCGGACGGCACACGCATTGGCTGCGCCCGCCGTTTGGCGCGCGTAACGCCGCCGTGCTCGACGCGGCGCGCCGGCACGGGCAGCGCGTCGCGCTGTGGAACGCGATGCTCGACGAGACGACGCCGAACGCGCCGCTCGATGCGCTGGCGGAAAAGCTGCTGCGGCAGGTCGGCGACGGCGCGATCGTGGTGCTCCACGACGGCGACCAGGGCCTGGGCGATGCGGGCGCGCGCGCGTACGAAGCGGCGCTGACCACGCGCGTCATCGCCGCGCTGCGCGCGCGCGGCTATCGCTTTGTCACGCTGGACGAGCTTTTTCCGCCAAAATAGCCGGAAATACGGATTTTTGGGCGTATACTGCCGGTAACACGGCTTCCCTACGAGCCGAAACGCGTACGAAAGGACCCCATGACCAAGAACGAACTGGCCCGAGAGCTCGCCGATGAGTTCGAGCTTCCCCGGCGCCAGATAATCGAACTCGTCGAGGCGCTGCTCGACCGGATCACTTCGGTGCTCAAATCGGGTGATCGGGTGCAGCTCACGCCGTTCGGGCAGTTCAAGATCCGCGACCGGGCGGCGCGCGTCGCGCGCAATCCGCAGACCGGCGAACCGGTCAACGTGCCGGCGAAGCGCGTGCTGAAGTTCATCGCCGGCCGCAGCCTCAAGGAAGCCGTTGGCACGGCAAAGCCCGGTCGCGGCGGCGCGAAGAAAGGCGCGAAAAAGGCCGGCGCCAAGAAAGCAGCCCCCGCTGCGAAGAAGAGCTCGAAGGCCGCGCCTGCGCGCAAGGCCGCGCCCGCTCGCAAGGCCGCACCGGCCCGCAAGGCCGCTCCCGCCGCGAAGAAGAGCACCGGCGGCGCGAAAAAGGGCGCCGCAAAGAAGGGCGCAGCGAAGAAGGGCCGCCGCTAGCAGGCGTCACGCGTAGACGCGGCCGCCGAGTGCGATGAAGCCGTCCGGGTGGCGGCCGCGCGGATCGTGATGGGTCCAGTGCACGATCGGCAGCCGCGTCTCGTGGTGAAATCGGATGAGCTCGCCCTCGACCGTGACGTGGTCGCCGAGGTGGGCCGGCACGCGCGGCGCGATCGTCACGTTGTCGACGACGCGGAACGCCGAGCCGTCGTCGGCACGAACGTCGAACTGCTCGTGCTCGCGGTGCGAATGTTTCGAGCGGAAGAAGCTGGGCGGCGTCGTCACCGTGCCGCTGTAGTGGACCTGCATGGTCACCTCCGCCCGTACGTTCACTCCGTAAGGGTCGCGCGGCAAGCGGCGCGGCTGAGGCCGCGCTTGCAAGCGGGCCGCTGAAGGAGGCGCGCACACCAGGCGTGCCGTAGGGCGAGCGAGCGTGATCTGGCTGCTCGGCACGGCGTTCCTCTCGCTGGGACTCGT
>JALZBE010000523.1 GCA_030947665.1 Vulcanimicrobiota bacterium
GAACGGAAGGTGAAGCCGAACCGCCAGCAACGGGGCCGCGCGCAGCGCCGTGTCCGACGCGAAGCAAAACGCGGAGACGGTCAGACACGCGACGCCGGCGGCTCCGATCCAGCGGCGCAGACGAGGACGCACTCCCGTACCATCGGCTCCGGGCAGTGGCTCGCATTAGGGGTGCCGTTCAGTTTGAGTTAAGGCCTCCGCCCGTTAAGCAACCGGCGGGGAGATGCCGATAGGCAGAGTACGGGACGGTATTCCTAGACCCCGCGACGGGCAACTTCCACGGAGGGAAGCGGCACCACCAGCATGGACGTTACAGGCCTCACCGCTCCAGCGCTAAGCGCCGGAGTGAGGACGCAAAGCGCACTACGGACGGAGACTCAGCGTCTCGCGTCCGGTTTGCGCATCAACACGGCTGCCGACGATCCGAGCGGGCTCGCGATCGCGGAGTCGCTTGCGTTCAAGGTGGCCGGTCTCGACCAAGGCGTCCACGAGCTCCAGAATGCCGGCAACGCGCTCAACGTCGCCGAAGGTGCGATGGCGTCGATCTCCGACATCTTGCAGCGCATGCGCGCGCTCGTCGTGCAAGCGCGCAGCGATTTGCAGAGCACCGCCGACCGCAGCTCGATGCAGGCGGAGCTGACGCAGCTGCGGCTCGAGATCGACAAGATCGCGCAGAACACATCGTTCAACGGGCGCGCGCTCTTGGACGGAAGCGCGTCGAGCGCGCTGCCGCAGCCACCGCGCGTTCTGATCCCGCAGAACGACGGGCTGGCCGGCGGCGGACAGGTCATCGACACGATCGTCGATCCGTCGACGCCGAGCCTCTCGCCGACGTCGCCGCAGATCGCGCAGCTGCTGACCATCGACTCGTACGATCCGGTCGCGAACGCGCTGAACCTGACCGTGACGATCGGGAGCCAAGATGCGATCTTCGGCCCCAATCAAGTCGCGCCGGCACAAGTCGGCGCCGGCACGAACTTCCCGCTGGGCGGTTCGCCGCCGATCCCCGGCGTTCAATACGACTACACGCAATCGGATCAATTCTTCAACCCGGTGCTCAACTTCAACGTCGGAACGATGACGGCGGCCGACGTCGGCAAGAGCGCGCTGATCGTGTCGCTCCCCGGCGAGCAAAAGGCTCCGGGCGCGAGCCTCCAGGTGAACAGCGGCGACGCCGAGGGCAGCATCATCTCGGTCGACATCCCCGGCTTGAGCTCGGTGAACCTCGGCGTCAACGAGGTGATCCTCGGCGACGATCTGCAGAACCAGGCCGCGGAATACCGGATCGACTACGCGATCACGACGCTCGGCTCCGCGCGCGCGGTCGTCGGTGCGCAGACCGTATCGCTGCAGGAAGCGGCCAACGGCGGCAACATCGAAAGCGTCAACCTGCAGGCGTCCGAAAGCGCGATCCGCGATCTCAACGTCGGCGCATCGGTGACCGAGCTGACGCGCGACCAAATCCAAGTTCAGTTCCAGACCAAGCTGATCGCCGACGCGGAAACGCTTTCGAAGAGCTTCGCGACGCTGGTGTCGGACTCGATCGTCAAAGCCGCGTAGTTTACCAGGACTTTACCCGTCCCTCGTGGCGCCGCGGCGATCGGCAACCGAACGAACCTCATGCCACCGCACGGAGGGTGCTTTCGCATGTCTTGTGTTCGCCCGCTCGCCATATCGCTGTCGCTGCTGCTCGCCGCAGGCTGTTCGTCGGGGAGCGGAGCGGTCGCGCCGCTCGCGCCGCAGCAGCCGCCGTCCGCACCGCTGGTTCCCGCCGGATCGTCGGCGGCGCAGCACATCTTGGGCGGGATCGACGCGAGCCGCGCGGCGCAGCACCGCGACGAGGGCGCCGAAGACGACGACGGCGGTTGGCGCGATCTGCGCATGCCGGTGTTGCAGTCGTGCGGCAATGGGATCGTCGCGACCGACTGCGGCGTATGGACGTTCACCAACGGCGGCGGCGGCCGCGTCCCGCGTTCCGCAGCGACCCCGCTCGCGAACGCACCGGTCCTGAACTTTTGCCGCGACACGTTTCCGGTCGCCGATCTCGGCGTGCCTGCGCAGCCGGTGTCCGGCCTCGTCACCTCGGCCTTCTATCTCGCGTACACCGGCACGAAGCCGGCACCGATCGTGACGTTCGCGACGCGCTGGTGGGACGTCTCGGTCGCCAACACGTTCACCGGCAACGGCACGGTCGCGGACCCCGTCACGTTCGCCCCGGTCGTCACGAACAGCGCGTATCGCGGCTGGCTCGTCTTCTTCACCTGGAGCTGGCCCGCCGACATCCTGGCGATCCCGTTCGCCGTCAACGAGATCCAGCTCGCCGCGGCGTCGGCGCCGCTCGCGATCCCGGCCGGCGGCTCCGCGACGCTGGGCGCATTCGACTGCCTCGGCCGCCCGATCATGGCGACGGCGGTCGGATCGGGATTCGGCTTCAACCCAGACCACAGCGGTACGCGGCTGACATCCGCCGGTCCGGAGCTGAACGTCGCGGTGTACGGCGGTGCAAACCCCAACGGCGCCATGTACCTCAGCGACGACCACGGCGCGCGCACGGTCGACCCCGTCGCCGCCACGGCGCCGACGCCGCAGCCCACGGCGACTCCGATCCGTCGCTAGACGAGATCAGCGCGGGATCGGGTTGTCGCGCTGCACCGGCGGCGGGATCGCCGCGACGATGCTGTTCTGCTGCGGGTCGTAGTGCTCGCCGTTGCGCGCGTTGAGCACCTGGAACAGAACGTAGTCGTGAGGTTTGCCGGGATGCCGCCCGCTGGCCGGTAAGCCCTGACCGTCGTAGACGACCAGGTGCCGTTTGCCGTCGTCACCGGCGGCGAGCGCATACCGCAGCCGCGCGCGCAGCGCCGCCGGCGCCTTTGCCACCGTCGCGGCGAGCTCGCGCCGC
>JALZBE010000524.1 GCA_030947665.1 Vulcanimicrobiota bacterium
GAGCTGGTGAAGGGGGTACCCTGACACCAGCCGCGGAATGTGCGGAAACCGTTTGCGGATTTCGTCGGCGTACGTGTCTCGGATGGCCTTGAGTCGCGCGTAGATGTCGCCGCGGCGACCACCAGAGGCGATGATCGCCTCGAGCTCGTCGTCGGTCGTCGGGCCAACCCACATACGAAGCCCGTCGTACGTGAGAATCTCCAGCTCGTAGGTGTTCTCCTCGACCTTGCCTGCCATCTGCGCATGGATGCCGCAGGAGTTGTTTCCGATCATCCCGCCGAGGGTGTTGCGCGAATGGGTCGCGGGGTCAGGTCCGAACGTCAGGTGCCGCTCCTCGGCCCTGTTCCGCAGATCGTCGAGCACCGTGCCTGGCTCGACGCGCGCCCATTGTGCGTCCCAATCAATCTCGAGGATGTTGTTCATGTACTTGCTCATGTCCATGACCACCGCCGCGTTGCACGTCGAGCCGGCCAGATCCGTTGCGCCACCGCGCGCGACGACCGGCGCGCCGAACTCACGGCAAACCGCGATGACCGTCACGACGTCGTCCGCGTCGCGGGGCACCACGACGCCGATCGGGATCTGGCGGTAATTTGAGGCGTCGGTCGAATAAAGCGCGCGGTCGCCGTCATTGAATCGCACCTCTCCGCGGACGCGGATGCTGAGAGCGGCGGCAAGCTTGTCGACGTCGACGTCAACCTGGCTGCCCTCGATCGCGTCGGGACGGGGCGCCGTCGGCGGGGGTGCGTGGCTGCGCGCCGCTGTGCGGCGGACGTCGGGAACCTGCGGAATCTTCGTCATTACTCGCCTGAGTCCGGTCAGACCACGTATTGCCGCGCATCGGCGTGCTTGAACTCGAGCCCCATTCCCGGTCGAGTCAAATCGGGGTGCAGGGCGCCCGCTCGCGGAGTGAGCGCCCCATCGAACAGCATCTGTTCGATCCGCACATGATCGTGAAAGTATTCAACGTGGCGCACGCGCTTTGCCGCACAGGCGACGTGCGCGTGCAGCGACGGTGCGCAGTGGGTGGACAGCGGCGTTGCGGTGGCCTCGCACAACCCATCGACGACGAGCAGCCCCGTGATTCCTTCGCAGCGCGACGCGTCGGCCTGCAGCACGTCGACCGCGTGCGCCGCGAGAATGCCGGCGAATCCGATCGGGTCGTATCCGTATTCCCCGATGGAAATCTCCATGCCCGCTGGCGCCCGATCGCGACAGAGACGGAGCCCTTCGAGGTCGAGATGATAGACCGGCTCCTCGTACCAGCTCACGCGCGATTCGGCGAACCGCTCGGCTTGCGCCAAGGCCTGTTTCCGGCCATACGCGCCGTTCGCGTCAACGAACAGTTCCGCGTCGTCGCCGATCGATGCGCGCGCCGCCGCAATCCGCACGATGTCGCCGGCGGGATCGCGACCGATCTTCATCTTGACGCGCGGTACGCCCATCTCGACCCACCCGGAGAGCTGCTCGCGCAGCCGGTCGATCGGGTAGGACGTGAATCCGCCGCTTCCGTAAACGGGGACCGCGTCTCGTACCGCGCCGAGCAGGGTGAGGAGCGGAACGTCGAGGAGGCGCGCCTTGAGGTCCCACAGCGCGACGTCGACGGCGGAGATCGCCATCGACGCGATGCCGGATCGACCCAAATTGCGAACACCGGCAACGAGCGCAAGCCAGATCCGGCCGTTCGCCATGACGTCCATCCCTTGCACGATGCCCGCGAGGGTTTCATGGATCAGCCGCGCGGTGGCGACGTCGGCGTAGGTATACCCGATCCCGGTCACGCCCCCGCCGCGAGCCTCCACGAGCACAAGCGTCGTGGCGTCCCACACGAGCGTTCCGTCCGACTCGTTGGGTGCGTCGGTCGGAACCTGATACGCCGAGACCCGAAGGTCGTCGATGGGCACGCCGCTGCGGAGGTCGAACCCTCGCGGCATTGGCTAAATCACCTCTCGCACCTTGTCTTCGATGACCGTCTTGATGATGTCCCATCGATCGTGCTCGCCACGCGCCAAGGCCTCGACGAAGTGGAGGGTCTGTTGCATCGAGATCTTTCCGGGAAGTGGCGGCTCGTTCGGATCGACCACCGCCTGAACGACGGCGGGACCAGGATGCGCGAGTGCCTGCTTCAAGATGTTTTCGGCGTCCTCTGGTTTCTCGATTGTGAAACCGGCGGCGCCGCAGGCTTTCGCGTACGCATCGAAGTCGATCGGCTGGAGCTCGACGCCAAATTCGGGAGTTCCGCCGAGCACCATCTGCTCCCACTTGATCTCACCGAGCACGTTGTTCTTGATGATGATGACTTTGACCTGCAGGTCGTATTTGACCAGCGTGGCGATTTCGCCCATGAGCATCGTGAACCCGCCATCGCCGACGATGCAGACCACTTGCCGCTTGGGATGGGCCACGGCCGCACCGATGCTGTACGGCAGGCCGTTGGCCATCGTGGCAAGAGAGCCCGACAGCGAGAACTGCATGCGCTCCCGCATGTCGATGTAGCGCGCCGACCACGTCGCGATCGTGCCGCTGTCGGATGACACGATCGCGTCGTCGTCGAGGAGTTTGTTCAGCTCGTACGTGACCACCTGGGGTTTCATCGGCATGTCCGATCGAGTGCCACGCTTCGTCATCAGCCCGCGCCAATCCTTCATGCGGTCCTGTGCGGTCTCCAGAAAACCGCGGTGCCGTTTGCGCTTGATCAGCGGGAGCAACGCGCGCAGCACAGTTCGACAATCGCCGACCAATCCGATGTCGACCGGAAAACGGAGTCCAATGCGGGTCGAATCGACGTCGATCTGGACGCCCTTCGCCTCACCCGGCTTCGGATAGAACTCCATGTATGGAAAGCCGCTGCCGGCAATCACGAGCATGTCACACTCCGCAAGCG
>JALZBE010000525.1 GCA_030947665.1 Vulcanimicrobiota bacterium
CTCGAGGACGAGCGTCACACGATTATGTCGACGTCGGAGGCGGCGTCGGCAGCGTTCCTTGCACAGACGCTCCTTGATAATTCGGCGCACTGGGCGCGCTCACGGTAACTATCGACCCGGCAGCGCTATTCGAGACCGGCAGGAACAGTGTCGCGCCGTCGATCAGGTTCGTTGTCCCGCTCGTCCCGGGACCGACGAACAGAAACCCGGTCGGCACGTTGTTCGTGAACGTCTCGGGCGGCTGCGGGCCACCGAACGTGTAGTGGCGCGTGCTTTGCGAGCCCGTGCGTCGCGACGGGACGTCGGCGTTGCCGCGTAAGACGATCGCGCTGGAGAAACCGTATGGGGACGTCGCGGCGCTGGTCCCCTGAGCACTCACCGCCGCGGCGAACTCGCGGTACAGCTGCGCAAAGGACTCATTGGCCGCGGCCGAAACGGCGGTCGCGCTCGACGCTGTGCTGTTGTAGATCGATGTAATCTCGGCGGCGCCGAAACGGTCGTACATGTAGCGCTGGAAGAGGTACGCCTGTCCGTAGTTTCCCGCCGTATTCGTAAAGAAGCCGTAGGTCGGGCTGTTGCCGGTTGGATTGGGCTGGAATCCCGTGAACGACGTAAGTGAGTACAACGACGGCTCAAGCAGATAGATGAAACTAAAGCGGGGCGTGTCGATGTGCACGCCGTCGGCGGCGAGGTCCTCGGCGAGCATCGACATGCCTTCTTCGACGAATGCGTCGTCGAACGTCGGCACGCCGTTGCCGATCGCCGGCTTGAAGACCTTATAGTGCGAGTGCAGCAAGTGCTGCAACTCGTGCGACATGCTGCGGGGCACGTCGGTGTTGAGCCAATAGCTTTCATTGAACTGCGGAGCGTTTGTCAACACCGGGTAATTGTTGCTCGTGATCACGAACATTGAGGTGTTGTTGCTAACGGCCCGCGTCGGCGAAGGCGCCGCGCAGTTCCACACTTCTTGCGGTAGCTCATTTCCGCCGTAGTAGTACCCGCCCTCACCCGTCCCCGCGAGCGCATCCGTGATAACGATGTCGATGGAGGTTCCGTTCGATCCGCTCAGGTCAGTCGACTTGTAATTGCCCGAGCCGAGATCGTTTCCGGCCGGGTCGCATTGCGTCTTATTTTTACTTGTATCATACTGGAAGGTGACCGGTGCCAGCCCGGGATAGAATGCCGGCGCGAAAGCAGCCGTCTCGGTGGCGTAGTAGGCGTCGAACTTTTGCGCGATCTGGGAGAACTCACCCGGCACGTTCGTGAACTCTCCGGTTGTTGCCAACGATGCGTTGTCGACCCAAACGTTGCCGTGCGCCCCGACGGCTTCGAGCGTCGCTGTTATCGTGACGAAGCACTGGTAGGAGCTGTTCGAGCCGCCTGAGCAGCCTCCGGAGTTGCCGATGTTTGAGGTGAGGATCTTAAATTGCCGCGTCTGCCCAACGCTTCCAGGCGCGGCGCGCGTCGAGCGAACCGATTGCGGTTCGCGCACGGAATGAGCGCTGATTCCGCGCATCTGCGACCGGAGCGTGTCCGGCGAGAACGTTTTCTCATGCGGCAGGTCTGCGCTGTCGAGTGTGCGGCTCTCGACGATACGCTGGCGCAACGCGGCTGCGCGCGCGACGGACGAGCCGCTATAGCCAGACGTATCGTTTATCGTAGCCGAGTACTGCGGGAGTGTGGCGGTCCCGGACGAGGGCGGTTGCGTGGGCGTCGAGGGAGCCTGCGCGAGCACGACCGCGTCAGCCGACGTTCCTCGGATTCCAGCGGTAAGCGTGCTTCCGCTCGCGGTCAACAACGTTACCGCTGTGGCCAGCGGAGTCGCGGTGGGCGCGGGGGTGATGACCGGCGGGGGACCGCCGGTCGCGCCGCCGCCACCGCCGCCGCCGCCACAAGCCGTAAGCACCGCGGCAGCAAAAACAGCGACCGCGAGAGCGGGCCGCACACCATGCAACTTCATCTGGTCACAATACGCCCGAGGCAGGACCTTCACCCGTCCCGTTCAGGCATAGGCACGTGCGGTACCGCGCAAATAGAGCACCAAGAACGTTGGTACGCCGACGAATGCGAGCAGCACGCCGAGCGGGATCTCGGCCGGCGCCGCGACCGTACGCGCGAGCGCGTCGGCGAGCACGACGAGCGACGCTCCGGTCAAGATGCTCGCCGGAACGAGCACGCGCAGATCCGCGCCGACAACGCGCCGCGCGAGATGCGGCACGATCAAGCCGACGAACCCAAGCAGCCCCGCGAGCGCGACGGCCGCCGCGGTGAGCAGCGTCGCCGCGATCAGGAGTGCCCACTGCAAGCGCGTCACGTCGACGCCCAGCGCCGCGGCGCGGCCTTCGCCCAGCCGCAGCACGTTGAGTGCCGGGATGGTCGCTGCGCCGATCGCGAGGCCGAGCAGCGCTTCGGGCGCGGCGGCGGCGAGGTCGCTCCAGCCGCGTCCGGCAAGCGAGCCCGCCAGCCATGCCAGGATGGCCTCGCTTGCCGTGCCGCGCGCAAGGCGTTCGATCGCCAGCGTGATGAACGCCGACAGCAGCGCCGACAGCGACACGCCGGCGAGCACTAGCCGCTCGGGGTCGAGCCGCGGCCCGCGCCGTGCGAGCACGGCGACGAGCACCGACGTCGCGAAACCCGATACGAATCCCATCGGCGCGATGAGCGCGGGTGCGACACCGAGCGTCGTCGCGATCGCGATCGACGCGCCGGCGCCGCTCGACACGCCGGTGAGATACGGATCGACGAGCGGGTTGCGCAGCAGCGCCTGCAGCAGCGTGCCGGCGAGCGCGAGCGCGGCGCCGACCACCGCGGCGATCGCGACGCGCGGCACGCGCAGCTGCCACACGATCGTGCCCGCGTCGCCGGCGGCGGACGGGTGC
>JALZBE010000526.1 GCA_030947665.1 Vulcanimicrobiota bacterium
TCGCAGGCTAGTCCGCCGGATGCGAGCGCGCCGGGCCAGCGCCCCGTAGGTGGAGCGCGAGGCGTCAGCCCCGGGCGACTCGGGGGTGCAGGCTCCCGTTCGCTACTACGCGTTCCACACGCTCGGGTGGCTCCAGTTCCAGCGCCTCGCGGAGTCCGTGCTCAGCGACGTGTTCGGTCAGACGGTGCAGCGGTTCGAACCCGGACGCGACGGCGGACGCGACGCGGCCTTCTTCGGTTCATGGACCGCAACAGACGGGGCGGCATACTTCGGCGCGTTCATGTTCCAAGTCAAGTTCACGAGCGTGCCCGGCCGAAGGTTGTCGGAGAGCCACTTGGCGGACGAGGTCGCGAAAGCCAAGGAGCTGCGCGAAGCTGGACTATGCGACAACTACTTTCTCATAACGAATCTCGCCGCGAGCGCCGACGCGATCAGCCGACTCGAAGAAAGATTGCGCACGGAGATCGGCTGCGCCGTTCGCGTATTCGAAGCATCGTGGCTCACGCAGACGATACGCGAGTCGTCGCACCTGCGCATGATGGTTCCGCGCGTGTACGGACTCGGCGACCTTTCGGAAATCCTCGACGAGCGCGCGTACACGCAGGCCCGGGCGATCCTGACCACGCTTGGCGACCGGCTGCAGACGTTCGTCCCTACCGCCGCGTCGAACCAGGCGGCGCTCTCGCTGCGCGACCACCGGTTCGTTCTCGTCGTCGGCGATCCGATGACCGGAAAGACGACAATATCGAGCGCGCTCGCTCTGGGCGCCCTGGACCACCTCAAGCAGCGCGTCGTGAAGATCTCGCGGCCGGAAGAGTTCATCCGGCACTGGAACGCCGACCGTAACGCCCGGCAGTTCTTCTGGGTCGACGACGCGTTCGGACAGACGCAGCACGACCGCGGCCTGACGCAATCGTGGAGCCGGCATCTGGAATCGCTTCGCGTCGCGGTACGCCGTGGCGCGTCGGTGCTCATGACGACGCGCAGCTACATCTGGAAAGAAGCGCGCACCGAGCTGAAGCTTTACCAGTTCCCCGAGTTCGAAGACCGCAAGGTCGTCATCCAGCTGCACGACCTCTCGGCCGACGAGAAGGCGCAGATGCTCTACCACCACGTGCGCATGGGCCGCCAGCCGCAGGAATACAAAACGCAGCTTCGTCCGCTGCTGCCCGCCCTGGTCGCGCTCGACCCGTTCTTTCCCGAAGCGGCCAGGAGGCTGGGTGACCCGCTGTTCACGAAATCGCTGCGTCCGCCGACCGCCGCATCGCTTGGCGCATTCTTCGAAAACCCGACGCACATGCTCGTCGACATGGTGCGCGGATTGGAGCCGGCTCAGCGCGCCTTGCTGGCGATCATGTTCGCGCACGGCGGTGCGCTGGAAGCGCCGTTCGCGCCGAGCGAACGCGACCGAGCCGTCGGCGAGCGCTTCGGGGCGGCGGAAACGACTGTCCGCGCGGCGCTTGCCGCGCTCGACGGGAGCCTCGTCCGCTACGCGATGGACCTCGGCGGACGAGCTTCGTACGACTACGCGCATCCGACCATCCGCGACGCCGTCGCAGAGATAACGGGCAGCGAGCCAGAGTGGCTGGACATCTATCTCGCCGGCGCCGGGATCGCGCAGATCCTTCGCGAGACGAGCGCCGGCGCCGTCGAAGCGTACGGCGTGAAGGTGTGCATTCCGGAGGCGCGATTCGACGACTTCGCGGACCGCCTCGCGTCGTGCCGCGCGGTCGCCAACCGATCGGGCCGCTTCGGCGAGACGGTCGAATTCTATCTCGCGTATCGGTGCTCGGCGGCGTTCCTCTCGCGCGCGCTGGTCCGGCAGCCGACGCTGTTCGAGGAGAACACGTACTACGAACACTCCGATTCAGAGAATGACGCGTTCCTTGCGGTTGCGGCGCGCCTCGCGGAGCAACGTATCCTGCCCCCTCACATCCGCGACGCTGCGGCGCAGCGCATGCGCGAATACGGGCGCCGGTCGCTGGGCTTTCTGAACTCGGACGAGATTGCGCCGCTGCTCACCGAGGACGAGCGCTCCGACATCGTGAGCGCGGTGCGCACCGACCTTGCAAAGAATCTCAGCGAGATCCGCTCAAACCTGCGCTCGAACTACGAGGAAAGCTGGGGAAACCCGGACGACTTCTTCGCCGAGTTCTTCACATATGCGAATAACGTTCTGACGATGTTCGCCGACGACGAAGACGTCAAGGCGTTAGTCGAGCACCAGCGCCGGATGGGCGAGGACGACGTCGCGGAACTCCATGCCGAGAACGCAGAACGTGAGGGCGTGGTCTTCCGGCCGGTCTCGCGCGACTACGCCGTGGCCACACTCCACCAACGGGAAGACGACGTCGCCGGGCGGGACGTCTTTTCCGACGTTGCGGACCCCCTGTAGGGACAGCTTCTTTCGAACCTTCAAGCAACGCTTGATCCGAGCGGCATTGAAGCTATCGACGACCGTTCCGCCATGCGGCGATCGAACGACGAAGACGGTCCTCGATCAGCTTCCCTCGGCGCGCGAACCCAAGCGCCGGCACGGCGTCGGCGAGCATCTCGTCGTCGTCGCGGAGTCTCCCGTCGCTGGCGATCCAGTCCAAAACGCTGCGGATCTGATGCTCTGCATAGTCCGCGATGCGGTCGCGTGGCGTTACACGCGGCTTGGGACCGCGCGGCGGTTGTCCATTCGCGGACATCGCCGGAGCCGCGGGCGGTTCATACGACGAGCGCTGCGCGGGAACCGGCGGCGTAAGGCGTTCCGCCTCGACGATGGCGGCCGCATGCGCGGCGAGCGCTCGCGCGATCTCCTCGGCCCTTTCTTCGAACCAGTCCAAGGACCAGATGCGATGGAATTTCCACCCCATCGCCTCGAGGTGGCGC
>JALZBE010000527.1 GCA_030947665.1 Vulcanimicrobiota bacterium
ATTTCTCGAGATGCTTGGGTTCTTCTCGTTCGGCGATTACTACAAGTCTGAAGCGATCCGCTTCGCGTGGGATTTCTACACGCGCGAGATGGGGATCGATCCGAATCGGCTGCACGTCACCGTGCACGTGTCCGACGATGAGGCGCAACGCTTGTGGGAGACCGAGATCGGGCTCGATCCCGCGCGCATCACGCGGTGGGACGAGGACAACTTCTGGACGATGGGTGCCACGGGACCGTGCGGTCCGTGCAGCGAGATCTTCTTCGACCTCGGGCCCGCGTACGCGGCCGGGCCAGACGACACCGGGCCGAACAAAGGCGATCGGTTCACCGAGCTCGGCAATATCGTGTTCCAGCAATTCAATCGCGGGGCCGACGGCAAGCTGACGGATTTGCCGCGCAAGGCGATCGACTTCGGCGGCGGTTTCGAGCGCGTGCTCGCGATCGCCAACGGCAAGACGTCGATGTACGAGACGGACTTGTTCACCGACCTCATCGACGCGCAGCCGCCTGTCGGTCAGACGGCGCTGCCGCCGGCCGAGCAGCTCGCGCGACGCCGCATCATCGCCGACCACGCGCGCGCCGCGACGTTCCTGATCGCCGACGGCGTGTACCCGTCGAACACTGAGCGCGGGTTCGTGCTGCGCTTCCTCATTCGCCGGGCGATTCGCAACGGGCGTTTGCTGGGGTATCCGCGCGAATTCATGGCGGAGCTCTCGAGCGCGGTCGTCGCGTCGCTCGAAGGCGGCTATCCCGAGCTGCGCGCGCGACTCGGGGACGTGCAGAACGCGTTGCGCATGGAAGAGGCGGGCTTTTTGCGCACGCTCGACCGCGGCAGCGAGCTGCTCGAAGCGCTGATCGCGAGCGCGCTCGAGGACTGCACGATGCTGATCTCGGGCGACGACGCGTTCGTGCTGCACGACACGTACGGGTTTCCGTACGAGCTCACGCGCGAGGTGGCGGCGGAGCGCGGCGTCGCGGTCGATACGATCGCGTTCGAGCGCAAGATGGACGAGCAGCGGCAGCGCGCGCGCGCCGATGCCGCGAGCAAACGCGGCGTGGTGACCGTGACCGACGTGCCGACGCTGTCGTCGGCGTTCGAAGGCTACGGCGGCCTGGAAGCCGACGGCACGATTCAGGCGATCCTCGCCGGCGGCGCGCCGGTCGATGCGATCGAAGCGGGCGCCGAGGCGCAGATCCTGCTCGACCGCACGTCGTTCTACGCGGAGAAAGGCGGTCAGGTGGGCGACCACGGCCGCATCACGCACGGCGACGCGGTGTTCGAGGTCACCGACACGCAGTACATCGGCGAAGCGATCGCGCACCACGGCCGGCTCACGTCCGGCGCGCTCGCGCCCGGCGACGCCATTCACACCAGCGTCTATCCCGAGTGGCGCGAAGAGATTCGACGGCACCACACCTCCGCGCACTTGCTGCAGCGCGCGCTCAAGGACGTGCTTGGCGACGACGTCGTCCAAGCGGGCTCGTGGGTCGGCGTCGACCGCATGCGCTTCGACTTCCGCAGCCCGTCCGGCGCGCTGACGCCGAAGCAGAAGCGCGCGGTGACGCAGCGCGTCAACGAGCTGATCCGCGACGACCACCATCAGACCATGACCGAGTTGCCGATCGAGGAAGCGAAGGCGACCGGCGCGATCACGATGGCCGGCGAGAAGTACGGCGACCGTGTGCGCGTCGTCGCGTTCGGGCCCGCGGTCGAGTTCTGCGGCGGAACGCACGCGCACACCACGGGCGAGCTCGGCATGTTCGTGCTGCTCAGCGAAGGCTCGATCGGGAGCGGCGTGCGCCGCATCGAAGGCATCGTGTCCAAAGCCGCGGAGCGCTACGTCGAGCAGCAGCAAGATACGCTCGCGACGCTGAGCGAGTCGCTCTCCGCGAAACCCGACGAGCTCGTCGCGCGCGTCGAGCGGCTGCAAACCGACGTGCGCGATCTGCAAAAAGCAATGGCGGACATCAAGTCGCGGCTGGCGTCGGCCGACGCGGCGACGTACGCCGACGGCGCCGAGACGATCGGCGCGACGCGCGCGGTGTTCGCGGTGGTGCGCGAAGCGAACGCCGAGGCGCTGCGCACGCTCGGCAACGCGATCCGCTCGCGGCTGCGCTCGGGCGTCGTCGCGCTCGTGGGCACCGACGGCGACAGCGCGTCGCTGTTCGTCAGCGCGAGCGACGACGCGGTGAAGGCCGGGGCGCACGCGGGCAACCTCGTCAAAGCGGCCGCGCCGCTCGTCGGCGGCAAGGGCGGCGGTGCGCCCGCGCAGGCGCAAGGCGGCGGCAAGGATCCCGCGGGCGCCGAGGCGGCGCTGGCGGCTCTCCGCGACCTGCTCGCGCAGCAAGTGTCGTGATCGCGCTCCTCGCCGCGGCGGCCGTCGCGACGGCGACGCCCGCTCCGGCGCCGACCCCCGCTCCGACCGAGGTCGTCGCGAACTACGTGGCGGCGCTCGCGGGGCTCAAAGAGCCGCGCATCTTCAGCGTCGAGTACACCGTCGAGCAGACCGGGACGCGCTCGCTGGAGCAGACGCACCGCATCTTTCGCACCGGATGGGACGAGCGCGACGAGACGATCGCCGTCAACGGATCGCGCCCGGCGGCGCCCGTCGTGCGCATCTTCCGGCGGCGCCCGTACCGCTACGCCGTCCGCGCGCTCGCGCCCAATCCGGCCGCCTACGATTTCAGCTACGTGGGCCCGCACAAGAGCGGAAAGCACGTCGACTACGTGTTCGACCTTACGCCGAAGAAGGGCGCACCGGCGTTCGCGTTCACGCAGGTGACGATCGACGGCGTGACGTTTTTACCGGCCGCGGTGTCGTTCGCGACGGGCCAGCACTCCGGGCGCGGCCAGGTGACGTTCGCGAAGTCGGAT
>JALZBE010000528.1 GCA_030947665.1 Vulcanimicrobiota bacterium
GCGTGGGGCCGAGCACGAGATCGACCTGCGCGCCGCGCGCGAGCGCCTCGCGCGCAAGCGCGATCCCCTGCGTGCCACTCGCGGCGTTGGAGATGAAGCGCACCGGATCGATCGGCTCGCGCGTCGGCCCGGCGGTGATCAGCACGTGTTCGCCGGCGAGCTCGTTGGTGCGGCGCAGCGCGCCCTCGACCGCCGCGACGACCGCGTCCTCGGCCGCGAGCCGGCCCGCGCCGTGCTCGCGCTCGGCCAGAAAACCGACCTCCGGTTCGACGACGGTCGCACCGCGCGCGCGCAGCGTCGCAAGGTGCGCGCGGGTCGCTTCGTGCTCGAGCATCGCGGTGTTCATCGCGGGTGCGATCACCAGCGGCGCGCGCGTCGCGAGCACGACGTTGGTGAGCAGGTCGTCGGCAAGTCCGAGCGCGAGCTTCGCGATCGTGTTTGCGGTCGCGGGAACGATCGCGACGACGTCGTTTTCCCGCGCGAGCGCGATGTGCGGGATCTCGTGCACGCGGTCCCACATCGACGTGTGGACCGGGCGCCGCGCGAGCGCGGCGAACGTCGCGGCACCGATGAAGTGCAGCGCATCGGCCGTCAGCACCACGTCGAGCACGACGCCGGCCTGCACGAGCCGGCTCGCGAGCGATGCCGCTTTGTACGCGGCGATCCCACCCGTCACGCCGAGCAGCACGCGCCGCCCGTTCACGCGGTGCCCTCGATCGGTTCGTTGTCGATCAAGCGCGTCGTGCCGCACCAGCCGCTCGCGATCGCGAGCGCCGGCGCTCGAACGTGGTCGGGCGCGACGAACGTCGCGGGATCGACGATGTCGAGATACGCTTCGCGCAGCGGCGCCGCCAGCTGTGCGCGCCCGCGTGCGATTGCGCGCTCGCGATCGGTCTCGCCCGACCGCACCGCCCGCACGATCGCGTCGAGCGCGCGGTGCAGCGATGTCGCCGCGGCGCGTTCGTCTCCGTCGAGGTACACGTTGCGGCTGGACAGCGCAAGGCCGTCGGCTTCGCGCACCGTCGGCACGACGACGAGCTCGAGCGGCAAGTTCAAGTCGATCAGGATGCGCCGCAGCACCGCGACCTGCTGCGCGTCCTTCGCGCCGAAGTACGCGCGGTCGGGCGCTACTGTCGCGAACAGCTTCATGCACACCGTCGCGACGCCGCTGAAGTGCCCGGGCCGCAGCGCGCCCTCGTAGGACGCGCCGACGGGGCCGGGGTCGATCGCGGTCGCGAAACCCGCCGGATACATCGTGGCGACGTCGGGCGCGTAGAGCAGGTCGACGCCGGCCTTGCGCAGCGCGGCGACGTCGTCGTCGAAGCTGCGCGGGTACCGGTCGAAGTCCTCGCTCGGCCCGAACTGCAGCGGGTTGACGAAGATGGACGCCGCAACCGTCCGCGATTCGGCGCGCGCGCGGGCGACGAGCGCGTGGTGCCCGGCGTGCAGCGCGCCCATGGTCGGCACCAGCCCGAGCGGACGCTGGACCGTGGCGAGCGCCTCGCGGGCTTCCGCCGGCGTCCGTGCGATCCGCACGTCAGGTGCGGATCACGCGAAGGGTCGTGCGGCCGATGACGAACGGCTCTCCCAGGTCGATCGCCTCCGGGTCCCCGAGCGCGCGTCCTCCGACCCGGGTGCCGTTACGGCTGGCCAGGTCGGCCAAACGCAACTTGCCGTCCACTTCCTCGAAGAGGCGTGCGTGTTTTCGGGAAATATACCGATCGATCGTGATACATGCGGTAGCCACCGCGTCGTCACGGCCGATGGTGATCTCCCGCTCGAACGCCCACGTCTTGCCGTCGAGCGGCCCGCTCATCACCTCGAGGACGTACATCACCGGACCGCCTTCGCGCGGCCCGGACTGCCGGTCCTCTCCACAGGAAGCACGTAACTGGTGAATCGAGACGAGCACCCCCTCCTAGAGATCGAGCCGGAAGCGCTCCGCGCCGCGGAGTTCATGCAGGCGCAGGAGCTGATCGGCGGGATGGTCGGGCGGCGAATCGTCTCCGCCCAGCTCGAAGAGACGCGGATCGCGATCGAGACCGACGACGGTTCGATCTACTATTTCTACGGTTTCATGGGCGAAGAGTCGCCTGACGAAGCCGAGCCGGATCACACTTCGCCCTAGCCGTCGCGGCTAGAGCTGCAGGACGGCGTTCGCCGCCAGCACGGCGCCGAGTGCGGCGTGTTCGGCGGTGACGCCGCCTTGCAGGTACACCTCGTACGGTTCGCGCAGCGGCGCGTCGCACGACAGCTCGATCGTTGCGCCGCTCACGAACGAGCCGCTCGACATGATCACGGGGTCCACGTAGCCGGGCACCGGCCCCGGCTCCGGCGCGAACCGCGCGTTGACCGGCAGCGCGTGCTGCAGCCCGCGCGCGAACGCGATCAACCGCTCGCGCGAGCCGAGCCGGATCGCCTGCACGATGTCGGTGCGCAGATCGCCCGGCACCGGGTCGACGGCGAACCCGAGCTCGGCGAACAGCGCGGCCGCGAAGTCCAGCCCGCGCAGCGTCTCGGCGACGACGAGCGGCGCGTAGAACAAGCCCTGCACGAGCGCGCGCCCGAAGCCGAGCGTCGGCCCGAGCCCCGCGCCGATCCCGGGCGCGAACACGCGCGCGGCGATGCGCTCGATCAGGTCCGCGCGGCCCGCGACGTAGCCGCCGGTGGGTGCGAGCCCGCCGCCCAGGTTCTTGATCAGCGAGCCCGCGATCAGGTCGGCGCCGGCCTCGAGCGGTTCGCGCTCTTCGACGAGCTCGCCGTAGCAGTTGTCGACGAACACCACCGCACCGGAGTCCGCGCCGCGCACCGCCGTAACGATCGCGGCGATCGCGTCAATCGAAAGCGAGCGCCGCACCGCGTAGCCGCGCGAGCG
>JALZBE010000095.1 GCA_030947665.1 Vulcanimicrobiota bacterium
GGCCGGCGGCGCTTGTGATGACGGCATGTGCGATCAGGCGCGGGCGAGGATCCCGCCGCGCCCGCCTTGTTTGATTTGCTGCTGGATGAGGTTGACGGCGTAGAGCAATCCGTCGGGCGTCGGCGGGCAGCCGGGAACGTAGACGTCGACCGGGATGATCGTGTCGACGCCTTGCACGATCGCGTAGTTGTCGAACACGCCGCCGCTCGACGCGCATGCACCCATCGAGATCACCCACTTCGGGTCGGCCATCTGGTCGTAGAGCCGCTTGACGATGGGGCCCATCTTGCGCGCGACGCGCCCGGACACGATCATCAGGTCGGCCTGGCGCGGCGACGCGCGAAACACCTCGGAGCCCAGGCGCGCGATGTCGTACTCCGGCGCGGTGGCGGTCATCATCTCGATCGCGCAGCAGGCCAAGCCCATCGTGAGCGGCCAGACGCTCGACGCCTGCGCCCAGCGGGCGACCGAGTCGACCGTGGTCAGGAGAAAATCACCGCCCGAGCCTAGCGCCACTGGAATCCGCCTCTCTTCCACACGTAGGCATACCCGATCGCGAGCACGACGACGAACATCAGCATCTCGAGCAACCCGAACACGCGGAGCTGGTGCATTTGCACCGCCCAGGGATAGAACGACGCGGCTTCGACGTCGAAGACCACGAACAGCATCGCGATCAGATAGAACCGCACGGGGAAGCGGCCCGACACGTCGGAGGTCGGCTCGACGCCGCACTCGTACGCTTGGGACTTCACCGCGTTGGGCTTCTTGCGGGCGGCGAGCCCCGGCAGGATGCAAAATCCAAGGGATGCCAGGAACGCGACGGCGAGATAGATAGCGACTGGACCGTAGGGAGACATCGACCTGAAGATATACACGAAATCCATGACGCGCGCCTCCGTCCTCGGTCTGATCGCGGCCGTCGCCCTCATGGGCGCGAAGGGCTGCGAGAACCCGAACGCCCAGGGCGTTACCGACCGCGGCGGGGTCACCGGCACGCTGGTCGACGCGGGCCACCCCACCCAGCCGATCGGCTCCGCGACCATCCAGATCGGCACGCAGGTCACGCGCATCACACCTTCGGACGGCGGGAAGTTCGCGCTCAACGACGTTCCGACCGGGACCCAGACGATGCAGATCAGCTCGCCGGGCTACACTGCCTACTCCGCATCGGTCGTCGTCCACAAGGGTGAGGTCACGGCGATCCCGCAGCCGATCGGCTTGACCTCGCAGACCGGCCTCTGATCGCGCTGCACGTCCTGGCGGCGCTGCTCGGCGCCGCCTTGGTCGTATCGTCTCTCGCCGACCTGTTCCAGTCCGTCGTGGTGCCGCGGTCGGTCGGCTCCCGCTGGCGCGCGAGCGTCCTGATCGCACGCTACGGCTGGCGGATGTGGCGCGACCGAGCTATGGCGATCCGCGATCAAGAACGCCGGGAAGACACCCTGGCGATCTTCGCGCCGACGTTCATGGTCACGCTGCTGGCCTATTGGGTCGCATCGCAGGCGGTCGGTTACGGGCTGTTGTTCTGGGCGCTGAACGCCGGGCTGCGGCCCGAGCCCGGCCTCCCCGCGTCGATCTACTTCGCGGGCACGTCGATGCTCACGATCGGCTACGGCGACATCGTTCCGATCCATTGGTACACGCGAGCGATCGCGCTGTTTTCCGCCGGCGGCGGTCTGGCGACGTTCGCGGTGGTGACGACCTTTCTGTTCCAAACGTTCGGCGCGTTTCAGAAGCGCGAGGCGTTCGTCGTGACGATCTCCGAGCGGACGGGCGCGCCGCCGAGCGGGCTCGAGTTCGTCATCCGCCATCTGAGCCTGGATCTCGTGAGCGACATCAGCCCGATCTTGCGCGAATCGCAGCAGTGGATCGCGGAAGTGATGGAGACGCACCTGGCCTACCCGGTGCTGACGTACTTTCGTTCGAGCCACGACGACGAATCGTGGGTCGGCACGCTGGGCGCGCTGCTGGACGCGTCGACGCTGCTGATCACCACGCTGGACATGAACAACCGCGGACAGGCGGAACTCACGCTGCACATCGGGACGCACCTCGTGCGCGACTTCAACAACTTCTTTCGCCTGCCGCTGGGCGATGAGTCCGTCATCGAGTACGATGAGTTCGTCACCGCGTACCGTCAGCTGCGCGAGCTCGGCGCGCCGCTGCGCCCGCTCGAAGACGCGTGGCCTGCGTTCGCGGCGAAGCGCGCAAAGTACGCGGTGCCGCTCGACGCGATGGCGCGCTGGTGGCGCATCCCGCCCGCGCGCTGGATCGGCGACCGCTCGCGCATCCGGGCCCACGTAAACGTGGGAGCGCCGCGCTAGCCGCTGCCACCGGTCGACAGACGAACCGGGAAGATTCGCGCAGGTTCGGGAACATTCACATACGATGACCCGGATGCCGTCCAAGCTGGCCGATGTAGTTTCCGCGCTGGAGACGCTCGAGCTCCCCTACGTGTTATACCGCGAGGAATCCGGCTCGCATCGCGTTCTGATCGAGGGATCGACGAAAGCAGCCGTTCTGAACGCGGTCGCGGCGCTCGGAACTGAGGCCGTTGACGTGGTCGAGGTCGTCGGCGCAGAGGACGACGACGAAACCGTCGGCGCTGTAGGCGCTGGCGCAAATGGTTCGCACATTGTGATCGAAGCCCAGCCGGGAACCGGCAAATCGGCCGCCTCGATGCTTTGGTGGTTAGCATTGCAGGAAGGATCGAGGGCTGCTCGATCCATCGCGCACGCCGACGTCAAGCCCCCAAACGTGGCCGTGAGCGGCCATCCGGCCAGCAACGACGATCCTGAATAGTCGTCAACTCGTGGTCGTGGCCGGGCCGAACGGCGCCGGCAAGAGCACGTACTCCCGTGCCGTCATGGCGGATCGCGACGGCACGATCGCTCGGGTACGGTGTCACCTTGTATTATATCGTGTTATCGAGCCCGGAGATCGCGATCGACCGTGTGCGCCGCCGTGTCGAACGTGGTGGCCACGACGTTCCGGAACACGATATTCGGCGCCGATTTGCCCGCAGTCTCATCGAACTTCAGATCACGGCACCACTCGTCGATCGCCTCGTGGTCTTCGATAACTCGGGATATCCTGGCTACAAGTTCGTCTTGAACCGCGAACACGGCCAAACTCGCAAGACCACGAAACTCCCCGACTATCTCGTCGAACTGGTTGACACCCTTTGACCAGCGCGGTCCGATCGCACCGTCGCCGCTAGCGGCGGGTGTCGTATTCCTTGATCTTGACCAGCTTCAGGCCACGCAGCGTGTCGCGCTCCCAGTGGAAGCCGGACGGGCAGCAGTTCGGATCGCTGGCTTTGTAGATCGGGACGCGCACGATGATGACGCCGTCCGAGAGCGCGACATGGAGGTGCCCGTTGGGCGATGGAATGAGGCCGACGAACTGCGTCCGTCCGCCAAGGCGCGTGAACAAGAGCGCGTCGAAGGCGGCGCCGGTGCCGCCCGACTCGATCGGTATGAGCATGACCTCTTGGTTGTTTTTCAAGAAGCCGCGGTGGGCTTCGGCGGGATCGATCGAGCCTTCGACGTTGGCGCCGACGACGCTCACGTAGACCGTCTGGCGGTCGAGGCGCATGCCGTGCGGCGGCGCCGTTCGAACGACCTTCGTCGTCGTCGCGAGCCAGCCGTCGACCTCGGCCGGCGTCGCCGCATCGGCCGCCGTCGCGGAGACAGCACCGAATACGATACCGATCACGATGGCGCGGACGATGAGATTCGGCAATGACACACGCGTGGCGATGTTCAAACGAGTTGGCCTTTCGATTGAGGGGCGACCGGATATCCGCGCTAGAGGTCGATCCGCGTGATCGTTCCCCAATGCTCCGCAAGGTATTCGAGGCAGAGCCGGCGGTGGCAGCGCTCCGTCGTCGGCTCGCTGCACAGCAAGATCGTCCCGTCGAGGTCGTTCGGCTTCAGCACGCTCTCGACGCGCCGTTCGCGCAGCTCCGCGAGGTACCGCGGCACGTAATCGTCCCACGCAAGGCCGTAGCGCCGGTAGTCGTTGAGGAGCTCGGTCGACGGCGCGAGCAGCAGCTCGTGGCGATACGTGATCCCGGCCAGCTTGGGCACGAAGTACCGCAAATCGCGCGCCTGTGCGAAACCCGACAGCTGTGTGTCGGGCCGACGTCGGACGTCGGTCAGCGACCGCGCCCCCGCGGAGCGGATGAGCTCGAAGAATTGCTCGGCACTCTTGCGCGTGAAGCCGATCGTGTAGACGTGCATGTCAGCGTCGAGCAGCTTGCGTGCGCGGGTGCGCCGCAAGGAAGCGGGTTGCCGCGTCGATCGGCGTGGCGAAGCCGATCGCGCGTTCTTCGTCGAAGCGCGACTCCGCGATGCCGATCACCTCGCCGTTGGATGCGTCGAACACCGGACCGCCGCTTTCGCCGGGGATGATCGGCACGTCGATCTCCAGCGCGCCTTTGCGCACGCTCGCGATGCGGCCCGTGTACAGCGACACCGTGCGGCCGAGGTGCTCGTCGTCGAATGCGTCGGGGATCGGGTAGCCGAGGACGCCGATGGCCGTACCGGGCTCGAGGTGCGCGACGCTGCCGAGCTTTGCCACGGGCTGATTGCGCAGCGGCACGTCGACGATCGCGAGATCGTCCGCATCGCCGGTGCGTGCGACGACGCGCGCCGGGCCGTGCGGTCCGTCGCCGATCATCGCGACGATGTCCTTCGCGTCTTCGATGACGTGCGCGTCGGTGAGGATGCGCGAGCCCCACGATCCGCTCTCGACCACGACGCCGCTGCCGTAGGCGTCGTCCCACTCGCCTTTGCGTTTGGGATCGTTCGCGGGGATCTTCATGGTGAGCAGCACCACCGCCGGATGGAGCTGTTCGTACACCGTGACGTAGCGGTCGGTCGCGGCCGCAGTCGTTCGTTCGCCATGGCCGCCGGTGCACGCGGTGAGCGCGCACGCGGCGAACGCGATCGGCGCCGCCGTCGCGCGCAGGCGCTTCATGCCAACCGCTGCGCGACGGCCTCGCGCAACTCGACGATGCCGGCGCCGCTCTTCGCGCTGACCTCGAGCGCATCCGGCGGCAGCGCGCTTCGCGCCGCGGCGTCGAGCCGGTCGACTTTGTTGAACACCGAGATCGTGGGCTTCTCGTCGAGCTTGAGCTCGCGCAGGATCGATTCGACCGACGCCTTCTGGCGCGGCCAGTCCGGGTTCGACGCGTCGCTGACGTGCAGCAGCAAATCCGCGGCGTCGAGCTCCTCGAGCGTCGCGCGGAATGCGTTGACCAGCTCTTGCGGCAGCGCCGTGATGAAACCGACGGTGTCCGCGAGGCGGACGTTGAGCCCCGTCGCGATGTAGGCGCGGCGCAGCGTGGGATCGAGCGTCGCGAACGGCTGGTCGGCGACGAACGCGCCTTCGCCTTGGCCCGAGCCGGCGAGCCGGTTGAGCAGCGACGACTTGCCGACGTTGGTGTATCCCACGAGCGCAACGAACGGATCGCCGCCGCGCCCGGCGCGACGCGTCTCGCGCTGTTTGCGCACTTCGTCGAGCTGGCGCTGCAGCAGCGACACGCGCTGCTGGATCTTGCGGCGGTCGACTTCGAGCTTGGTCTCACCGGGGCCGCGCGTGCCGACGCCGCCGCCGAGCCGGGAGAGCGCGGCGCTCGAGCCGATGAGGTTCGATTGCCGGTAGCGCAGCTGCGCGAGCTCGACCTGCAGCTGGCCTTCGCGTGAGCGCGCGTGCGCGGCGAAGATGTCGAGAATGAGCATCGTGCGGTCGACGATCGGCAGCGGGATCACTTTTTCGAGGTTCGTGCGCTGGCGCGGCCGCAGATCGTTGAACACGAAGAGCACGTCGGCTTTGAGCTCCTCGGCGCGCTCGGCGACTTCGCGCGCCTTGCCGCTACCGATCAGCGTCGCGGGATCGACGTGCGCGAGTTTCTGCACGACTTCGCCGACGACGTTGACGCCGGCTGCCTTCGCGAGCGCCGTGAACTCCTCGAGCTCAGGCCCGAGCGGCCGCGCCGGATCGTGCAAATCCACCGCGACGACGAGCGCGCGCTGCGGTCCGGCATTGGTCGGATAGAGCTTTCGGTCTTGGTTCACGTGAAAATTCGTACTGTCATCGTATTTACGGCACGTTTCGACGCACGGCGGAAACTCACCGCTCGCGGAACGTCGTCAGCGATGTGCGGAACGGGCGATCACGCCGATCAGCCACACCAGGCCGTCGTTATAGCGCGGGCCGGGGCGCTCGAGGATCGCGGCGTCGGGCAGCGTGTAGACGCGGTGCTGTTTCACGGCGCGCAGCGCGTTCCACGGTGGCTGCGCGAGCACGTCGCTGAGCCGCACCGACGGATCGACGACGAGAACATCGGGTTGGCGTGCGACCAGCGCTTCGGCGCTGTAGCGCGCGTACGGCGCGTTCACGTCGGACGCGGCGTTGCGACCGCCCGCCATGTCGATGAGCGTCGCAATGTACGAGCCTCTGCCGACGGTGAACACCGGCGCGACGCCGAGCACGACGAACACCGCCGGCTTGCGCTCGCGCGGCTTCACCGCCCGCACCAGTTCGCTCGTACGTGCGCGCAGCCGCTTCACCAGCGCGGCCGCTTCGTCACGATGACCCGTCGTCGCACCGATCGTCACGAGGTTGCTGAAAATGTCTTCGTACCGGTCGTCGTGCAACAGCATCACCGGGATGTTCGCGCGGCGCAGATCGCCGGCGAGCCGATCCTGCGCGTCGATGCCGATCGCGAGGTCGGCATGCAGTGCGACGATCCGCTCCGCCGCGATCGAGGCGAACGTCGCCACGACCGGCAGCTGCTTCGCGCGCGCCGGATAGTCGGTGTACGACGAAACGCCGACGACGCGATCACCCGCGCCGACGGCGAACAGATCCTCGGTCATCGAGGGCACGAGCGAGACGATCCGTTGCGGAGATTCCCGCGGCGCTTCGGCTTGCGACCCGCCGCCCGTTGAGCGAGCGCACGACACGAGCATGACGAGCACCGCAAAAGCAAGGCAGCGGGAAGAACGCAGCATCATCGCGGGCGTCTTTGCCCCCCTCGTCCGCCTAGGTTGAAAAAGAGCCGAGATAATAGCCGACCGTTTCCGCACACGTCCACATCGACGAGATGCGGTGGACCGTCGCCTGCACGCTGTACTCCGTCCGCGGCGCCAACACCGGAATCGGCGCGGCGAGCGTGTTTCCGTTGACGCTGACGCCGAACTGCCCACCCAATATCACCGCGGTCGGGGGCGAGGTGGGACTCGGTACGAGCATCACGGTAACGCCGACGAGCTCGGCTAGGTAGGTAACTCCTACGCCGCCGATCGTCGTGGGCACGCCTTGTGCGCGATCAGCCGGCCGGACGAGCGTAGCACCGCCGAATACGGACTCATTGAACGGGCATGGCGGCAACGGAGCCGCGGGAGCGGGCACCCCAGCGCCTCCGCCGCACCCGCAAAGCGCAAGCGCAAGCAGCGCGAGCAAACACCTCACGCGGCGACGTTCGCCGCGAGCAAGCAGGCATCCCACATATGTGTGCCAAGCGTGCATGCTGTCGCTGCGACATACGGCAACGGCATCATGGACGCGGTCATCGATCAACCGCTAGTATCAATTTCGCGCCGTGACCGATGTCCCGGCGCCTCCCGCCGGCCTCTCTGCGCGCTCGATCCAC
>JALZBE010000529.1 GCA_030947665.1 Vulcanimicrobiota bacterium
GTACTCGGACATCCGTACGGGCCGAATAGCGAGCGCGGCGTGTACCGCTCCGCCGACGGCGGCGCCACGTTCGAGCGGGTGCTGTACGTCGACGAGAACAGCGGCGCGTTCGACCTGACACTGGACCCGTCCGACGCGCGCACCCTGTATGCCACGCTGTGGGCTGCGCGCCAGGCGCCGTGGGAGACCACCGACGGCGGCTCGTTCGGCGGCAAAGGCACGAGCGGTCTTTTCAAATCCACCGACGGCGGCACGACCTGGAAACGGCTAGAGACCGGCCTGCCGACTACCGCGCAAGGACTGAGCCGCATGGCGGTGGCCGTCGCACCGAGCGATTCCAAGCGCGTATACGCGTTCGCGACCGCCACGGAGAAGGCCGGCGTGTACCGCTCCGACGACGCCGGCGGGACGTGGGCGTTGATGAACGGCACCGACCGCATCACCGAACGCGGCGAAGATCTCGTGATGCTCGCCGTCGATCCGCGCGACCGCGACGTCGTGTACGAGACGAACACGACCACATATAAATCGACTGACGCGGGCAGGACGTTCGTACCGCTGCGCGGCGCACCGGGCGGCGACGACTATCAAAGCGTCTGGATCTCGCCGGACGATCCGCGCACGATTCTGCTCGGCAGCGATCAGGGCGCGGTCATCAGCGTAAACGGCGGCGCGACATGGAGCTCGTGGTACAACCAGCCGACGGCGCAGTTCTACCACGTGATCGCCGACGACCGCTTTCCGTACCGCGTGTACGGCGGCCAGCAGGAGAGCGGCAGCGCCGGCGTGATGTCGCGCGGCAACGACGGCGCGATCACGTTTCGCGACTGGCATCCCGCCGGCGTCGAAGAGTACGGCTACGCCGCGCCCGATCCTCTGCACCCGGGTGTCATCTACGGCGGCAAGGTTTCGCGCTGGGACGAACGCACCGGCCAGGCGCGCGACGTCGGCCCGGTGATCTCGTGGCGCAACAATCCGCAATACCGCTTCCGCCGGACCGCGCCGCTCGCGTTCTCGCCGGCCGACAAGCACACGCTCTTCCTCGCCGGCAACGTCGTGTTCACGTCGACCGACTACGGCGCGCACTGGCGCGTCATCAGCCCGGACCTCGCGCGAAACAATCCGGAGACGCCGCCCAACGCGGGGGTGTTCGCCGACACCGCGTACGCGAAGCGGCCGCACCGCGGCGTCGTGTACGCGCTCGGCCTCTCGCCGCGCGACCGCAACGTCATCTGGGCCGGCACCGACGACGGCCTGGTGTGGCGCACCGCCGACGGCGGCAAGCACTGGCGCGACGTCACCCCGCCGGGCGTCGGTCCGTGGGCGAAAATCTCGATCATCGACGCGTCGCCGTTCGATGCGGCGGGCGCGTATATCGCCGTCAACCGCATTCGGCTCGATGATCAGCGCCCTCAGCTGTTTCGCACGCACGACGGCGGCACAACGTGGACGGCGATCGACCGCGGCATCGAAACCGCACCCACCAACGTCGTGCGCGCCGACCCGCAGCGCCGCGGCCTGCTGTACGCCGGCACCGAGCGCGGCGTATGGATGTCGTTCGACGACGGCGGCACGTGGTCGTCGCTGCGCCTGAACTTGCCCGCGACGTCGGTGCGCGATCTCGTCGTGCACGGCGACGACCTCGTGATCGGCACGCACGGCCGCGGCTTTTTTATCCTCGACGACATCGCGCCGCTGCGCCAAGCCGACGCGCTCGCATCCGCGCGCCCCACGCTGTTGAACCCGGCGCGTGCGTGGCGCGTGCCGCGCGACACCAACACCGACACCCCGTTGCCGCCCGACGAGCCGTTTTTCGCGAACCCGCCCAACGGCGCCGTACTCGACTACGTGCTGCCGCAAGCCGCCTCACGCGTGACGTTCACCATCGCCGATCGCTACGGACGCGTCGTGCGCCGCCTCGCGAGCGACGACGCGCCGCCGGCGACGGATCTGAACGCGCTGGACGTACCGGCCTGGTGGATCGCGCCGCCCGTGCGGCTCGACGCGAGCGCGGGCGCGCACCGTTTCGTCTGGAATCTCAAAGGAGCGCCGCCGCGCACGTTCGGCACGGGACCGACCATCGCGGCGATCCCGCACGACACGCCGCTCGAACCCGAAGGCCCGACGCTGCCGCCGGGAACCTACGCCGTCACGCTGGAGGCCGCCGGCACGCGGCAAACGCGCACGCTCGTCGTGCAGCAAGATCCGCGCGCGACCGTCTCGCGCGGGGACCTCGACACGCAGTACTCGGTCGCGACGCTGATCGTGCGGCTCGCCGATCTCGCGTACGACGGAGCCGAGCGCGTGCGCGCTCGTGACCCCAAGCTCGCGGCGCAGCTCGAACGCATCAACGGACGCCTCGCGCAGACGCTCGGCTCGGTCGAGAACGGCGACGGTGCGCCGACCGCGACCCAGCGCAGCGTCATGCTCGCGCAGTGGAACGCGCTCAACGCGCTGCTGGGACAGGCACGCCGCGTGCCGAAAGCTGCGCCATGAACGACACCGGCCGGCCGCAGCCCCCGCACCCGCCCTACGACGAGTTCCGCGCGGCCGCGGGCAACGATCCGCAGGCGAGCGAGTCGGTCGACGCGCTCCACGCGGAGCTGCACGCGCCCGAGCCCGACCCGGCGGCCGTCGAGCGCCACGCGACCCGGCTGCGGGGCATCCCCGTGCTCGAAGCCCGCATCGCGAACTGGTGGGACGACCCGAACACGCAGCGCTGGGTCAAAGCGATCACGGACGCGGGGCTGTAGGCGTCGGCACCGGCGAGATCAGGGGCCACGACGGCGTCACCGGGATCGCGGTGCGACGCGGGCGCGGTGAGCCCGTCGCAATGACGCGCGGCGTCGGGGGCGCAGGCTCCGGTGTGAACAC
>JALZBE010000530.1 GCA_030947665.1 Vulcanimicrobiota bacterium
GTCGCGCTCGGACCGCCGGCGCGCAGCGCGGCGAGCACCGCGGGATCGAGCGGGTCCCACCGGTCCGACGCCGTGACCCGCGTGCCCGAGCCGTGCCGGACGTCCACGAGCCCCTTGGCGCCCAGCACGCGCAGCGCTTCGCGCACGACCGAGCGCGACACGCCGAACCGGACGCCCATCTCGGGCTCCGTGGGCAGAAGGCTTCCCGGCGCCAGCGTGCCGCCGACGATCATCGGCAGCAGCGCGTCGACCACGCGCTCGTGGAGCCTGGGACTGGCGCCGATGGCGTCCATACGGCCGCAGGAGTTGTCCGATCACCCGACATGTCCCTCGGCGCGTAGCCGGGGTGCAGCCCTTCGCCGCCGAATGAACGCGCATGACGATGCGCGGGAACTTCGTTTGGCTGAGCTTGTTGGTGCTGGCCGCGTGCGCCGGCGGCGGGAACACGACGGCGACGCCGACCCCGCCGCCGTGCGACCACGGGTCGATCGTCGACGTGCGGGCGGTGCTCGTCTCACCGGCGCCGGGCGCGACCGGGATCTCGCCGTCGATCGGGGCGGTCACCTACGCATACGGCAACGGCGCGCTGGTCCAGGCGCCGCTGGTCCTGACTCCGGCCGACGGGTCCACGACGTTCTCTGCGTTCTACCCGACGGTCACCCCGCCGCCCCCGGCGCCGGGCGAGGTGACGCGGTTGATCCCGACGCTGAAACCGGGCACGACCTACACCGTCACCGTGGGCACCATCAACCTCGCGCACGCGATCTGCTACGTCGCGGTGAGCGCCACGCTCGGGTCCTTCACGACGCAGTAAAGGTAGAGCACGCAAGCACGAGCACGAAGCCGGGCGGCAGGAGTTGTCCGATGACCTGACGATTCCTAGCGCGCACATGCCGCTATCGGACGAGGGCGCCGCGCTGCGCCTCAAGGACGACGACGATGTCGCGGTCGCTCTGCGGCCGCTCGCAGCCGGCGAAAGCGTGCATTTCGGCGGCGCGGCGATCACGCTGTGCTCGGAGATCCCGAGCGGCCACAAATTCGCGACGCACCCGATCTCGCTCGGAACGCTGATCCGCAAGTACGGCCAAGTGATCGGCAAAGCGTCTGCCGCCATCGCGACGGGAGCGCACGTCCACGTGCACAACGTCGAAGGCACTCGCGGCCGCGGCGACCTCGCGGAAGCCGCGCGATGAGTCCGACGTTCATGGGTTACAAGCGTGCCGACGGGCGGGTTGGGGTGCGCAATCACGTGCTCGTGCTGCCGTCCGTCATGTGCGCGAACCACGTCGTCGATCTGATCGGGCGCAAGGTGCCCGACGTCGTCACCGTCGGGCATCCGACCGGGTGCGCGCAGGTCGGTGCGGATTTCGAGCAGACGAAGCGCACGATGGCGGGCTTTGCCGCGAACCCCAACGTCGGTGCGGTGCTCGTCGTCGGGCTCGGCTGCGAGACCAACGAATCCAAGGCGCTCGCGCAAGAGATCGCCGCGCGCGGTCAGCGCGTCGAAGTGATCGGGATCCAGGAGTGCGGCAACACCACCGAGACGATTGCGAAAGGCGTTGCGATCGCGAAGGACTTGCTGGTTGAGGCCGCAGCTGCCGAACGCAGTGAGTGCCCGGTGAGCGCGCTCATCGTCGGCACCGAGTGCGGCGGGAGCGACGGCTTCTCCGGCATCACCGCGAATCCGGCGCTCGGGTACGCGAGCGATCGCGTCGTCGCCGAGGGCGGCACCGTTATCCTCGCCGAGCTGCCGGAACTCGTTGGCGCGGAACACCTACTCGCCGCGCGCGCGACCGAACCGGTCGCGAAGAAATTGTACGAGCTGATCGATCGTGTCGAGGCGCGGGCGCGCGCGATGCACGTCGACATTCGCTTCGGCAACCCCACGCAGGGCAACATGGCGGGCGGCCTCACGACGATCGAAGAGAAGTCGCTCGGCGCGGCGTACAAAGGCGGCTCGACGGAGCTGCGCGAGGTGCTCGAGTACGCGGACCGGCCGACCTCGACGGGCTTGGTGGTGATGGACACGCCCGGCCAGGACATCGAGCAGCTCACCGGCATGGTGGCGGGCGGCGCGCAGGTGGTGGTGTTCACGACAGGGCGCGGCACGCCGACGGGGTGCCCGATCGCGCCGGTGATCAAGGTGGCAACCAACACGGCGATGTTCGAGCGCATGCGCGAGAACATGGACGTGAACGCGGGCGCGATCGTGGACGGAACGCGCACGCTGGAACAAGTCGGCGACGAAATCTTCGGGTGGATCGTCGACGCGGCGAACGGGCGCGAGCCCGCCGCGGAAGTCCTCGGCTTCCGCGACTTCGCGATCAACCGCATCGGCCCGTCGTTCTAGCGGCGGCCGCACTCAAAGGAGCTTCGACGTGAAACTCGACCGGAAGAACTTTCTTACAGCGACCGGTGCGGCGGCCGCGGGCGCCGCGATCGGCTTCCCCGCCATCGTCGGCGCGGCTCCGGAACCGATCAGGCTCGGTACGATTCCGTGCCTGACCGGCTCGAACGCGCTGCTCGGCCAACAGGAACACGACGGCGCCGCGCTGGCGGTTGAAGAGATCAACGCGCGCAAGGACAAAGTGTTCGACGGCCGGCCGTTCGAGATCGTCGAGGAGGATGCGACCAACGACAACCAGTCGGCGGTGTCGGCGCTCAACAAGCTGCTCGGCGAAAATGTCGTCGCGATCGTGTGCCCGGTGCTTTCGACGCAGGTTCAGGCGATGGCTCCGGTGATGAAGTCGCGCGAGATCCCGTGGATGACGGGCGGCACCGCCGTGAAGAATACGCAGCTCGGCGTGCCCGGCATGTTCCGGCTGCGCGGTTCCGACGGCATCACGGCCGCCGGGATGACGAACTTCGCG
>JALZBE010000096.1 GCA_030947665.1 Vulcanimicrobiota bacterium
CGGAGTGCACCGCGCACAGGCCGACGGCGCCGTCTCCGACGATCACGACCGTGCCGCCCGGCTTCGTTCCGGCGCTGACCGCACCGTGGTAGCCGGTGCCCATCACGTCGGTAAGTGCGAGCGCCGCGGTGCGCTTGGTGCCGTCGTCGCGGATCGCGTCGGGGATCGCGACCAGCGTCGCGTCGGCGAACGGAACGCGCACGAACTCGCCCTGGCCGCCGTCGTTGTCGACGCCGCCCCAGAAGCCCGCGTGCTTGCACGACGTGTAGAGGCCGTCGTGGCAGAACGCGCACGACCCGTCGGCGTACGAGAACGGCGCGGCGACGAAATCGCCGGCCCGCACGCCGCGCACGTCGGCGCCGACCGCTTCGACGATGCCCGTGAACTCGTGACCCAGGCGCGCGCCGTCCGCCCACTTCGCGACACCGCGGTACGGCCAGAGGTCGGAGCCGCAGATGGCCGCGTCGACCACGCGCACGAGCGCGTCGGTGGGGGCGGAGATGGTCGGATCGGGGACGGACTCGACGCGCACGTCGCGCGCGCCGTGGTAGACGGTGGCTTTCACGGACCACGTAACCGGGACGGGGTGAGCGAAGTTGCCTACGCTGCGGGGATGAAACGTTCCAAGACTGCGGCGCGCAGCGCGTCGGGCGAGACGAGGCCTTGGTCGAGGATGAAGTCGTGGAACGCGCGCTGGTCGAAGCGCGCGCCCAGCGCCGCTTCGGTTTCGGCGCGCAGCGCGACGAGCTTGGCGTAGCCGTAGAAGTACGACGTCGCCTGTCCCGGCGCGCGGAACGTATAGCGCTCCACCTCGCTGCGCGCGAACGGCGATGAGTAGACGAGCTCGCGCTCCAGCAGCGCCTTCGCTTCGTCCGGCGTGCGCGCACCGCTCTGCAGCTCGGGGTCGAGGAACGCGCGTGCGGCGCGGTGGAGCCGCATCTGCAGCGAGCAGAGCTGCCCGGCGAGCGGCATGTACGGCAGCACGATGTGCTCGGCGTAGAGCGCCCAGCCCTCGACGTTGACGGAGTTGAACGCGAACACCGCGCGCGCGAGCGACAGCCCGGCGCTCAGCATCCGCTCGAACTGCACTTCGTGGCCCGGACGCGCTTCGTGCGCGGTCAGCGTCCACGTCACCGCGTCGTGCGTGAAGTCGTCGGTACGTTCGGTGCCGCTGCCGCCCGCGGCCGGCGGGACGTCGAGCGGCAGCACGAACTCGCCGGCCTGACCGGTGTTGCCGACGAGCGGCGCCGGGTTCATGTGCGCGGCCGGCGTCTCGGCGCTTTCCGCGACCGTGGCGATGCGGATGCGCGCCGGCCGGTCGGGCAGCGCGACGAGGTCTTCGCGGCGCACGATCGTCTCGATCTCGGCGAGCCGGCGGCGGTAGAAGTCGACGATCGCATCGGGGTCGCCGTGGATCTGCTTTGCTTTGAGCGCGCGGATCACGTCGCGGTAGTCGTGCGCGGCGATCCCGTGTTCGGCCGCGACGCGCGGCGCGAGCGCCTCCATCTCGGCTTGGATCGCGTCGAATGCGGCGTGCGCGCGCGCGGCGAGCTCGTCGGGCGCGATGTCGACGCCGACGTAGTGCAGCGCGAACGCGTATACCTCGGGCGGCAGGCGGTGGTCGGTGCGCGCGCGCGGCAGCACCTCCGCCTCGACGAAGCGCGCGTACGCGGCGTGCTGCGCGCGCAGCGCCTCGAACGCGTCCTGCCAGCCGTCCAAGCGCGACGTGCGCAAGAGGCTGCCGATGCCGTCGATCAGCACCGGGCCGAGCGCGAGCGACGTCTTCACTTCCTGAACGTAGGGCATCGTCAGCCCCGCGACGGCCAGCCGCGTGCGAGTCTCCGCCTCGGCGGCCACGGCGAGGGCGACGGCGTTGGGTTCCAGCCCGGCGTAGCGGCGCAGCCGCACCAGCGCGAGCTGCTTGCGCTCGATCGGGTTCTGCTCGTCGAGCAGCACGCGCAAGCCCCCGAACGCGATGCGCGCAACGTCGATCAGCTGAACGAGGTGCGCGTCGTGGACCTCGATCCCGTGCACGACGTCGTCCGCCGCGCGCAGCAGGATGTCGATGTCCTCGCGCACGCGCGCATCGGCTTCGGTCGACGCCGCGCCGCGCAGCGTCTCGGCGGCGCGGAACGCGGCCTCGCGCACGCGGTTCCGCCAGCCTTCGCTGAGATCCGTGGTGTGTGCGTCGGCTTGCGTGAGCCCCGCCGACGATGCGGTCTCCGGAGCGGCGAGCGTATAGAGCGCGGCCACCGGCTCGGCCAGCGCGTCGCTGCGCCGAATCCAGGCGTCTTGCGTCTTGCGTTCGATCACAGCGTCCAGCTGCCCACGTTCCAGAAGTCGCTCACCGCTTGCGCCGGCTTGACGCCGTGCAGGTCGTCGTTCCACGCGTTCACGTTCGCGCGCCACACGATCGTGTGGTACGGCAGCACTTCGCCCAGCCGCCGCTCGACTTGCGCGTACAGCTTCTTGCGCTGCGGGCGGTCGTACGTCGCGCGCGCCTGCGCTTGCAGCCGGCCGAGCTGCGCGTCGGCGAGTCCGGAGTAGTTTCCGCCGTGCGGCGGGATCGACTCCGGGCCGGACGTCTGGCTGGCGTCGGGATCGGGATACTGCGTCCACGCGTAGATCGCGAGGTCGAACTTGCCGGTCGCGAACAAACCGCCCGCGCCGTACGGCGCGAACACCATGTTCGCCGGCCCGTTGTGCACGTGCAGGTCGAAGCCGACGTCCTTGAGCTGCTGCTGCAGCAAGACTTCAGCGTTCTGGCGCGGGATCACGCCGGCGACGGTCGAGATCTCCACCTCGAGCCGCTTGCCATCCTTGACGCGAATCCCGTCGGGCCCGGGTTTCCAGCCGGCTTGGTCGAGCAGCGCGCGCGCTTTGGCCGGATCGTACGGTGACGGATCGGGCTGCGGCGTGTACGCCCACGAGCGCGGGAACACGTCGCCCCAGTCGGGCAGGTCGACGTCGAGATAGACCTTGCGCGCGAGCGTCTTGAAGTCGACGGCTTGGGCTGCGGCGCGGCGCACGCGCAGGTCGGAGAACGGTGCGCGGCGCGCATTGAACACCAGCATCTCGAACTGCGCGGACGGCGTCGCGTTCACGGCAATCCCGGGCAGGCCGCGCAGCTCGCGCAACTGCTGTTCCGGCGCGCTCCAATAGAAATCGATCTCGTGCGTGCGCAGCGAGACCAGCAGCGTGTTCTCGTTCGGCACGATGCGGTACGTGATGCGCTGCAGCCCGGGCTTGCCGCCGTACCAGTACGGGTTGGGCGCCATCTCGATCACGGAGTTGGGGTCGTAACGCTGCACGACGTACGGCCCGCTGCCGATCGGCTTGCTGTTGAACGAGTCTTGGTTGAGATCGGGCTTGCCGCCGAGCAGGTGCTTGGGCAGGATCGAGCCTTGCGCGCCGCAGCGGAAGAAGCCGGCGACGAACGGCGCGGACGGCGCGCGCAGCCGCGCCACGACGGTGTGCGCGTCCTTCGCGGTGACGCTCTGCGCCTGGTCGTACGGGAAATGGTACGGCACGTTGTTGCGCGGGTTCATCACCTGCTGCCACGTGAACACGACGTCGTCGGCCGTGACCGCCGTGCCGTCGGCGAACCGGAGGTCGCGCAGATGATAGGTGATCGTCTTGCCGTCGGGGCTGATCCCGCCGTTCTCGCGCGTCGGCACCACGGTCGCGGCGTCGGGGATGGGTTCACCGCGGTCGTTGTAGCGGATGAGGCCGCTGAACAAGAACTGGGCGATGTCGGTGACGCCGGCTTGCCCGGACAGCAGCGGGTTCAAGTTGTCGATCGTGCGCAGCACGCCCAGGCGCAGGTGGCCGGGCTCGGTGTACGGATGGCGTGCGGCCGCCGGCAGAGCGGTTACCGCGAAAACAGCGAGCGCGGCGAGCGCGCCTATGACATGGCGCACCCTCAGGCGTTGCGCGCGCGCGTGCGGCGTCCGCGACGGCGGCCGCCGGTGTTCTTCATGCCGCCCGCGTGCCCGTTGTGCACGGCGGCCGCCGCCGGTCGCGGCGTGGCGGCATTGGCGGGGATCTGCGTGTAGCCGGAGAGCATCTCGTCGACGCGCTGGTACGCGCTGCCCAGCGCGCCCGGCAGCGACGAGCTGATCTCGATCACGCGCTCGGGCAGGTCTTCGGTGGAGTACAGCGTGACGTACTTCGCGGCGTCGCGCTTGACGTCGATGCGGCGCTTCTCCCAGCGCACGCTTTTCTGGTCGACGTTGAGCATGCGGTTCGCGAAGCGCTCCGCGTCCTCGTGCGGGGCGATGCGGCGCGCTTCGGTGACCCACTGCTCCCACTTGCGCGAGAACTCCGGGATCGGGCGCCCCTTGCGGTCGAGCGCGGTGCGCGTCGGCGGCAGCTCGAGGCGCCAGTGGTCCACAGGGTCGATCGCCTGCCACGTCGGCTTGATCTCGCGCGGTCCGTTGAACGCGTCGATCTCGACCAGCGCCGTCTCGATCTCTTCCGCCGTGCGCACCTTGGCGGCGCGCTTCGGATCGCGGCGCAGCAGCTCTTCGAACGCGTCGGCGACTTGCGCCGTCATGCGGCCTTGCGCGTCGATGTGCGGCGGCAGCCCGTACAGCGACGGCACCGTGACGAGCTGGTGCCGCTGCGCCTGGTCGACCAGATCGATCACGATCGCGGCGGGCTTCGGCGACTTCTCGATCAGCTCGCGGCGCTCGAGCGCGGAGTTCGTGTTCGAAAGCGGCGACGCGATGTCGTCGAGCGGGCGCAGCGCGCGGCCGGTGATCTGCGTGTAGAGCGTCGTCGATTTGGTGGGCCGTGCGTTGAGGATCACCTGAACGGACGGGACGTCGAAGCCTTCGAGGTACAGCCCGCAGTTGACCAGCACGTCGATGCCGTCGCCGCGGAAGTCGCGCACGATGCGCTCGCGCTCTTCGCGCGGCGTCTCGCCGGACGCCCATTCCGCGTTCACGCCGCGGGCCACGAACTCTTCGGCCACGTCGCGCGCGTGCTCGACCGAGGCGGTGAACACGAGCCCTTTCATGCCGGGGGTGTTCTGCTTGTAGGCGGCGACGATGCGTTCGTTGCGCTGGCCGATGTTGACCGCTTGGGCGAGCTGTCCAATGACGAAGTCGCCGCCGCGCGACGCCACCTCGTCGAGGTTGACGCCGGTCGCGACGGCGTAGGATTTCACCGGCACGAGGTAGCCCGCGTCGATGCCCTTGCGCGCGTCCATCGTGTAGACGATCTTCTCGAACACGTCGACGAGCCGGACGCCGTCGCCGCGGTTGGGCGTCGCGGTGAAGCCCAGGATCATCGCCTCGGGCCGCTGGGCGAGGACCGCGTCGACGATCGCGCGGTACGACGGCGCCGCCGCGTGGTGCGCTTCGTCGATCACGAACAGCGAGATGCGGCGCTTGAAGCGGGCGACGAAGTCTTCCAGCCGTTTCTCGGCGAGGGTTTGCACCGTCGCGACGACGATGTTGCACTCTTCCGGCGCGCGGCGCTCGGCCTTCTCGACGCCGATCACGGCCTCGGGATTCTCGACGCGGAACTTGTCGACGAGCTGCTCGATCAGCTCGTCACGATGCGCGACGACGACCGTGACGTCGCCGGCCCGCAGCGACAGCAGCTTCGGCAGTGTCGCGATCACGACGGACTTGCCGAGGCCGGTCGCGAGCGAGACGAGCTGCGTGCGCACGCCGCGCGCGCGATGCTCGAGGATGGCTTGCTGAGCTTCGACCTGATACGGACGAAGATGCGGCGCCCGCGGTTTATCCGAACGGGCGGGTTCGAGCGCCGGGCGACGTCGCGGCCGTGCGGTGACGGCCGGCGCCGCGTCGTATTGTTCCATTGCGCCTTGTGGAGGGGAAGCGCTCCGTCGCTCCTCGACGGGGCGAGAGGCCGGTTCGAGACACTCGCGTGCCGTCAAGAGCCGGATTGTTGGGGCGTCACATTCCGAGAACCGGGTTCTGTGTCCTCGGTTGCGTCCGGGCGTCTGTTCTCCGTCGCAGCGGTGTCCATCCTGCCGCGGGCGGCGCGACGCCGAAACAGCGCGGACGGTACGCCGTATGTACGGGCATGAAGACCATCGGGCAGACTCCATCAGACTCGGTGCGCTTGGTGCGCATCATCCGCCCTCTCGCGGTGGGCACCGCATCGTTCGGCGGCTGGGGCCCTCGCGTCCCCGGACTCTAGCCCGCGCCGCCGTCTAGGGAGACGAAAGCGGCCTTGCGAACGCGCCGGATGTGATCAAAGAAGGCTGGCGCGGACGCTACTACGAGGACTTCGAGGCCGGCGATGTCTATCGCCACCGCCTCGGGCGCACCGTGACGGAGACCGACAACACGCTCTTCACGATGCTGACGCTCAACACCAACCCGATCCACTTCGACGAGAACCTCGCGGCGCAGACGCCGTTCAAGAAGATCCTCGTCAACTCGTGCTTCACGCTGTCGCTCGCCGTCGGGCTCTCGGTCTCGGACTTGAGCGAGCACGTGATGGCGAACTTGCAGTGGAACGACGTGAAGCTTCCCAGCCCCGTGTTCGTGGGCGATACGATCTATGCTTCGAGCGAGGTCCTCGCCAAGCGCGAGTCGGGGTCGCGCGCCGACGTCGGCATCGTGACGGCGCGCACGACGGGCGTCAACCAGCGCGGCGAGACCGTGATCGCGTACGAGCGCACCTTCATGGTGTACAAGCGCGGCCACGACCCGCGCGACACGATCCAGCCCGCATAACGTGGACCGCGAGAAGCTGCGTAGCGACGTGCGCGCGCTCTGCGAGCGACTCGGCGGCGCGGCGTACTGGCGCGAACTCGATGCGCGCCGCGTGTACCCGGACGCCTTCGCGCGCGCGTTCGCGGACGCACGGTATCTCGCGGCGCTGATCCCGCCCGAGTTCGGCGGGCTCGGCTTGGGGCTGGGCGACGCGTCGGTGATCGTCGAGGAGATCAACCACGCCGGCGGCAACGCGGGGACCGCGCACGCGCAGCTCTACACGATGGGGACGCTGCTGCGCTGGGGCAGCGATGCGCAGAAGCGCGCCTGGCTGCCGCGCATTGCGAGCGGCGAGGTGCGGCTGCAGGCGTTCGGCGTGACCGAGCCCGCCGCGGGCAGCGACACGACGCGCATCGAGACGAGCGCCGTGCGGCGCGGCGACGTCTACGTGGTGAACGGCCGCAAGCGCTGGACGTCGCGCTTCCAGCACTCGGACGCGATGCTGCTGCTCGCGCGCACGGCACCGGCGCCCGACGGCGACCGCGGCGGGGGGCTGTCGGTATTTCTGGTCGACCTGCGCGGGCTGCGGCCCGGTACCATCGACGTCACGCCGATCCCGGTGTGGATGAACAACGAGACCAACGAGATCGCGATCCGCGATCTCGAGGTGCCGGCGGAGAACCTGATCGGCGAGGAAGGCCGCGGCTTCCGCTACATCATCGACGGCTGGAATGCGGAGCGCATCCTCATCGCCGCGGAGTGCGTCGGCCACGGGCGGTTTCTGGTCGAGCGGGCGGCGGAGTACGTCACGCGGCGCGAGGTGTTCGGCAAGCCGCTCGGCGCGAACCAGTCGATCCAGTTCCCGATCGCGCGCGCGCACGCCGCCGTCGAGGCGGCGGACTTGATGCGGCGCGACGCGGCGGAACGGTTCGACCGCGGCGAGCCGTGC
>JALZBE010000097.1 GCA_030947665.1 Vulcanimicrobiota bacterium
CACCAGCGTACCCTGCGCGAACGACGGGAGCGCCAGCGCGAGGAGCACGGCTGCGGCGACGAAGGCGGCGATGCGGCGCATCATGGTGAGAACTGAATCCCGAACTGCGGCGTCCAGCGCTCGTTCGCGAAGTTGAAGTAGTACGAGCGGTTCAAGTCGAGGAGGATCTGCTTCGACAGCCGCACGCGCAAATCACCGACGAGCTGGACCGGCGGCTGGCCGTACGCCCCCGGGACCGGCGCCGGCGTATCGTAGTAGCGCGACAGCAGCAGGTTGAGCCCGACGTACGGCGTCGGCGTGAACACGAGCGAGGCCGACAACCCGTGCGACGTCGCGAGCCCGCGAAAGGCAGACTGGCCGGAGTACGTGCCGAACGACGTCGTGATCACGTCCGCGCTGGCCGGGTACGCGGCGAGCTGCCGTTCGCCCCAGTAGTCGCCGACCGTGCGCACGTCGTACGCGACGAAGTAGCTGATGTGCTGGCGGAACAGCTCGCGCGAGAGCGAGACGCGTGCCGCCCCGGTGTCGACGTGGTGCGGCAGCGAGTACCATTGCCGCTGCCGGTCGTACTGCGCGGAGAGCGAGTATTGCGCCGGCCCCGGCCCGAACTTGATCGGATTCGTGGAGAGCAGCCCGCCGACGAAGTGGTAGAACAGCGACCTCGGCCCGGGCTGCTCGTTGGGGTAGCCGCCCTCGCCGTACACGTCGTGGGAGAAGCCCATCCCGCTGCGGAGGCGGAACTGGAGCGGCCCGTTCTTGGTGAGGCTGTTCTGGTAGCCCGTCCACGTCAGCAGCGCGTTCATCGGGTGCTCGCGCCAGCGCGGATCGTAGTACGCGGTGTTCATCAACTCGTCGGGCGGCGTGCGAAAACCGAGCAGCTGCTGATAGTAGTTGTCTTGCGTATAGCTCAACCCGGAGCGGCGCAGCCCCGCGTTGAGCTGGATCTCGGTGAACGCGGCCGCGTTGATGATGGGCTTGTTGATGATCCCGGCCTGGCCGGCGGATTCTTGGAGAAAGATGCGTCCCTGCACCTTCGGCGAGAACGTCTTGAAGCCGATCACGTTGTACTGGCGCTGAATCTGCGTCAGCGGGTCGATCGACGCGACGATCCAGTCGTTCTTCCACACGAAGTGCTGGTCGATCGCGGTGTACGTGCCGCTGAACGCGTCGTTGCGCAAGTGCAGCGCGCTGAGGCTGTGCTCGGAGCCGTTGAACGGCAGACCGATGTCGGCGCGCGCGCCCGCAAAGCCGTTCTCGTAGAAATGCGAGTTCGCCGAGAACGTGACGACGTAGCGCGGCAGCGGGATATAAACACCCGCCGTGTAGACGCGCGGAAACGTGAAGAGCACGTTGGTCTTGGGCGCGATCCGCGCGCCGACCGCGTAGATGTACGGCCGCTCGCCGGTGAGGTCCGGAAAGTGGAACGCATCGCCGGGCTGCTCGCGTCCGGCGTGCACGTTGGACCAGTCGAGCCCATAGTACGTCCAGCGTTCCGGTTGTGCGTCCGGCGTGGCGCCCGCGACCAAGAAGTACGACCGGTCCAGGTCCGGATAGCCCGCGAACGCGGCACCCGCCGCGTGGACCGCCGGCCCGTCGAGGTGGACGTCGCCGGCCACCAGGAACCGGTTCAGCTTGAGGTCCATCGTGAAGGTCTGGCCCGTGACGAGCGTCCCATCGGACAGCCGGACCCGCACGTCGCCGTCGGCCGTCACGACGTAGCGGTTCGAGAAGAAGTCGACGCTCTTCGCGGTGACGTCGAGGCTGGTGGTCGGTGCGGCCGCGGCAAGCCCGCTCGCGCTCGCGAAAAGCGCCGCGGCCAGCGCGATGAGAACCCGGAGACGCATGTAGGGCTTCACGCGTTCAGCACGGCGGGAGGCGCGGTCCTGCGCGGAAGGGAACCGCGCCGGACGGCATGCCGCGCATTCTCGCCTTCGTCATGGACTCCGCCGGCGTCGGTGCCCTTCCGGATGCAGTCGCCTATCACGACGCACTGAACGCGAACACGATCGGAAACGTCGCCGAGCGCTTGGGCGGCCTGCGCCTGCCCAACTTCGAGCGACTGGGACTGGGGCACATCACCGGGGTGCGGGGCGTCTCGCCGTCAGCTCCGCCGTCCGCCGACGTCGCGCGGCTGCGCGAGCGGAGCAAGGGCAAGGACACGATCACGGGCCATTGGGAGATGGCCGGCGTGATCACAGAGGTGCCGTTCCCCACCTACCCGGACGGCTTTCCGGCCGAGGTCGTCGAGCGGTTCACCGCGATCACCGGCAAGCCCCCGCTGGCGAACCGGACCGCGTCGGGGACGGAGATCATCGCCGAACTCGGCGAGGAGCACCAGCGGACCGGGCGCCCCATCCTGTACACGTCCGCGGACTCCGTCTTCCAGGTCGCCTGCCACGAGGCCACGGTGCCGCTGGCGACGCTGTACGACTGGTGCGAGAAGGCGCGGGCGATGCTCGTCCCGCCGCACGAGGTCAACCGCGTCATCGCGCGGCCGTTCAAGGGCACCCCGGGAGATTACGCTCGCACCCCTAACCGTAGAGACTATGCGATCCCGCCGCCCCCGACCGTGCTCGACCGTTTGGAACAGGCGGGTGTACCCGTGCACGCTGTCGGGAAGATTTGTGATATCTACAGCGGTCACGGGATCGCGACTTCGGTTCGCGTCGCCGACAACGGCGAGGCGGTCGATCGTGCGCTCGAGCTCGCCGATTCCACGAATCATGGTCTGGTGTTCGTCAACCTGAACGACTTCGATACCAAGTACGGACACCGCCGCGACGTCCGCGGCTACGGTGACGCGCTCGCACGCCTGGACGCACGGCTGCCGGAGCTGATGGAGCGCGTCCGCCCGGGCGACGCGCTGATCTTCACCGCCGACCACGGCTGCGATCCGACCCAGCCCGGGACCGACCACACCCGCGAATACGTGCCGTACCTGGAGTACCGCGGCGGCCCCGGCCGCGAGCTCGGCGTCATCGAAGGGCTCGGCTACGTGGGCGAGCGCATCGAGGCGATCTTGCGGAACGGGTCCCGATGAGCGTCGCCGATCTGCGCCACCCGAGCCGCGCGCCCGGGGGCGACCCGTCGGCGGACACCCCGTTCCCCGACGCGCCGGCGCGGCCGGCCTGGTACGGGCCCGCGAAGCGCACGCTCGACGTGGTGCTCGCGCTGGCCCTGTTGCTGCTCACCGCGCCCGTCGTGCTGCTGGCGATGCTGGGGATCGTGATCGTCACCGGCGGCAGCCCCATCTACGGCCACGTGCGGGTCGGGCGTGGCGGCAGGACGTTCCGCATGTTCAAGCTGCGCACGATGGTCCGCGACGCGCACGCGATGCTGCCGGAGCTGCAGCGTTTCAACGAGGCCGACGGGCCCGTCTTCAAGATGCGCGACGACCCGCGGCTGCACGGCTTGGGCGCGTTCCTGCGCCGCACGTCCATCGACGAGCTGCCCAACTTCGTCAACGTGCTGCTCGGCGACATGGCGATCGTCGGGCCGCGCCCGCCGCTGCCCGAAGAGGTCGCGCACTACGACGGTTACGCGCTGCGCCGGCTGGTGGTCAAGCCGGGCGTGACGTGCCTGTGGCAGATCTCGGGCCGCTCGCACCTGTCGTTCGAAGAATGGATGGCGCTCGACAACGAATACATCGATGCGTGGTCGCCGTGGTATGACCTCGCGATCGTCTGCAAGACGATCCCGGCCGTGCTGCGAGGAGTCGGCGCGCATTAACCGCCGGCTGACCGTCGTCGCGGAAGGCCGCACGCCTCGGCGGCTCGCGCGTTCGACGATCCTGGTGATGGGCGCGACGCTGGCGTCCACGATCCTCGGCTTCGTGCGCGAGGTGGTCTACGCGAAGTTCTACGGTACGTCGTGGGCGCTGGACGCGTTCCTCGCAGCCTCCGTGGTGCCGGTGATTCTCTTCGGCGTCTTCACGGGCGCGCTGGTCACCGCGCTCGTTCCGCTGTTCAGCGACTACGTCAACACCGAGCGCGAAGACGAAGCATGGAACCTCGCGTCGACCGTCGTCGTCGTGCTCGTCATCGTGCTGGGCGGATGTGCGGCGCTCGGCGCGTGGCTCGCGCCGTGGTACGTGCCGCACATCTACGTTCCTCGCCCCGACCGTTTGAGTGCCGCGCACGTGCACACCGCCGTCGTCATGACGCGCTGGCTCATGCCCACGATCGTGGCCACCAGCTTGGCGGGCGTGATCGGCTCACTGCTCAACGCCTACCACCGTTTCGGCGCCGCCGCGCTGCAAGGATTCGTCGCGAACGTGTGCATCATCGCGTTCGTGTGGTTCGCGCAGCCGCGCTACGGCGCGCAGGCGCTTGTGTTCGGCGCGCTCGCGGGCGCATTCGTTTCGTTGCTCGTGCTGGTGCCGACGTTTCTGTCGCTGCGGCGCTTTCATTTCGCGCTCGAGCTGCGGCATCCCGGGCTGGTCCGCCTCATGCACGTCCTCGCGCCGATCGCCATCGGCTCCGCCGCCGGGCAGATCGCGCTGTTCTTCGACCGTTTCTTCGCCTCGCAGATGAGCGAGGGGACGATCGCGGGCATGAACTTCGCCGTCAAGATCGTCGGCTTTCCGCAGCAGCTGTTCGTGACCGCGATCGCGACGGTGATTTTCCCGCTGTTCGCCAGCCAGTTCGCGCACAAGAACCGGCCCGCGATGCGGCGCAGCGTCGCGACCGGCTTGCAGATGGTGATCTTCCTGACGCTGCCGTCCGCGTGGGGGCTGTGCATGCTCGCCGGGCCTATCGTCCAGACGTTGTTCGAGCGTGGCGCGTTCACGGCCGAGGCGACGGTGCTGTGCGCGCAGCTCTTGCCGTACGCGGCGGTCGGGCTGGTCGCGCTCGCGGCCAACGTCGTGCTGACGCGCTGCCTGTACGCGGCCGGCGCCGTGCGCGTCGCGATCGCGATATCCGTCGCAACGGTGGCCCTCAACGTGATCCTCTCGTTGGCCTGGAAGGGTCCGCTGGGTGCGCGCGGTCTGCTGCTCGCCAACGCGGTGTCGCAGACGCTGCAGACCGTCGCGTTCCTGGCCGCCGTGTCGCGCGCGCTCGGCGGCTTTCACGTGCGCACAGTCTCCGTCTCGCTGCTGAAAGTCGGCGCGTGCTCGGCCGTGATGGCGTTCGCGCTCGCCGCGGTGCAGGTGACGCGCACGCCGCCCTCGCCGACGATGCTGGCGCGCGTGTCGAACCTCGGCGAGCACCTGCTGTTCGGTGCGTTCGTGTTCCTCGCGCTCGCTCGGCTGGTGGACTCCGAGGAGCTGCACCTCGCGATCGATCTGCTGCTGCGCCGCAGGCCGCGCGACCTCGTCCCGCTGCCGTGACGGAGTCACGCCCCGCATGACGGGGTCACTCTCCGAGTGATCTTCCACCCGTGGACCGTCACGCTGCGTCACGAGACGCACGTGCCGGTCGACCTGCCGAGCGCGCTGGTCTACGCGGTGTGCGCCGTCGCCGTCGCGCTGCTGACCCGGCGCCGCCCGGCGCTAGGCGTCGCCGCACTGCTCGTGCTCGCGCCGTTCGACTTCGCGCGCTACGCCGGTCCGACGACGATCACTACGCTCAAGGCCGGCCTCGTCGGGATGCTCCTCGCGCTCGCGTACTCGCGCCCCGACTTCGCGGCGTTCCGCACGCTGCCGGTGCGCGCGATGCTCGCGGCGTTCGCCGCGACGCTGGTCGCGATCGCGCTGAGCGCGGCGCACGCGCAGCACCTCGGCGCCGTCGTGCGCGAAGCGTTCAAGGACGGCGAGTACCTGCTGCTGTTCCTCGGTGCGATCGCCGCGTTCGCGACCGATCCCGACGACCGCCCGTTCTGGCGCATGCTCGAGCTCGCCGTGACGCTGGTGTGCTTGTCGGCGCTGGCGGAGTACGTCGTGGGCGCGCACAGCGGGCTCGTCGTGCACGGCGCGTCGTTTCCGCGAATCGCCGGCGCGCTCGAAGGCCCCAACCAGCTCGCGGGCTATCTCGACGTCGGGCTGCCGGTGCTCGTCGCGCGCGCGCTCGTGCACCGCGACCGCACGCTCGTGCTCGTCATCGCGCTCGCCGCGCTCACCGACGTGTTGACGATCTCGCGCGCGGGGATCATCGGCGTCGCGCTCGGCGTCGTGGTCGTGTTGCTGGTGCTGCGGCCGCTCGGCGGCACCGCATGGCGTTTCGCCGGCGCCGTCGCGTTCGTCGTCGCCGGCGGCGTCGCGCTCGCGCTGCGCGCCGGCGTCCCGGCGGGGTATTTCTCGCTCGACCAGGCGCCGCAGGCGGCGGATCATCTGGCGAACCGCTGGCAGCTGTGGCAAGCGGCCGTCGAGCTGTGGCGCACCGCGCCCGTGCTCGGCGTCGGCGCCGGCAACTACGAGCTCGACCTCGCGCAGGCGGGGCTCCCCAACGTGCGCACGCACGCGAACAGCATCTACCTGCAGAGCCTCGCGGAGACGGGCATCGTCGGGCTGATCGCGACGGTCGCGTCGTTCTGCGTAACGATCGTGACGCTCGCGCGCAGCGGCGTGCGGCGCCCGCTGGTGGTCGGCGCGCTCGGCGCGACGGTCGCGCTCGCCGCGCACCAGGCGTTCGACGATCTGTTCTTCTTTCCGAAGGTCGCGACGACGTACTGGCTCGTTGTCGGCGTCGCCGTCGCGGAGATCGCGGCCCGCCGCCTGTTCGAGCGGCGCCGCGCGGCGGCGGTGCTTTCGTGAAAGGTACCGGGCGCCAGCGCGTCGCGCTTGTCGCGCCGTTCTTCGGCCGCGATCTGCGCGGGCGCAAGGAACGCTTCGTGTTCGCCTACGCGACGCATCTCGCGCTCGAGGGCGTCGCGCTCGAAGTGATCACGACGACCACCACGCCGGATGCGCCCGACGCGAACTTCTTCGTGTCGGGCACCGATCACACCGAGCCGTTCCCGGTGCACCGTTTTCGCGTCGACGCGCCGGACCGCGTCGCGTACGAAGACGCCCTGCTCGCGGCGCGGCGCGGCGGCGTCGCCGCCGGAGGGCGCCCGCAGGCGCTGCTCGACGAGCGGCTCCGCAGCCCCGACTTGCTCGCGCACGTGCGCGCGTCGGCCGACCGTTACGACGCGTTCCTCTTCGTCGATCTCACCGTGCCGACGACGGTGCACGCGCTGACCGACGTCGCCGAACGCGTCCTGCTCGTGCCGCTGCTCGACGACGAACCGGCGGCGCATCTGCCGGCCGTCGCGACGGCCGTTTCGCGCGCGCGCCTGATCTTGTGCACGACCGAGGCCGAAGCGGGGCTCGTCGGCGAGCTCTACGGCCCCGCGTCGCGCGCGCGCACGCGCATCATCGGTCTCGGCGTCGACGTCGTTCCGGCATCGGACCTACACGCCGACCGCGTCAACCGCGTGACGCGCGGCCGCCCGTACGTGCTCGCGACGGGCGACCACGTGCTCGCCGCCGCACGCATGCGCGAGAGCGGGCTGGACGTCGTCGTGCTCGCCGACGTCGCCGAAGCGGATCGCGCCGTGTTCTTCGCGTTCGCGCGCGCCGTCGCGGTGAGCGGCACGGGGCTGGCCTTCGTGCCGGAGGTGGCCGAGGCGTGGGCATACGGGCGGCCCGTGATCGCCGACGCCGGCGCGCCGGGCGCGGCCGCGCTCGTGCGCGAGACG
>JALZBE010000531.1 GCA_030947665.1 Vulcanimicrobiota bacterium
CGATACGACGGCGGCCGGCGTCGACGTCGATCACCTTGAGCGGCACCGTCGTCTTCACCAGGGTGTCGATCGCCGTGCCGATCGGCACGCGCGCCTGCGACGCGGGCAAGAAACCGCGGATGCCGCCGACGTCGACGAGCAACCCGCCGTTCACGGCCGCGGTGACGTAGCCCGTCAACGACTCGCCGCCCTCCCGTGCGGCGAGGACGCGCTCCCACGCCTGCTGCGCGCGCACCTTGCGCGGATCGACCGGCGGCGGCGAAGCGGGCGCGGCTTCGGGGGCAACGGGCTCGGACACGGCAAGCTGTTCGGCCACGACGATGGGCTCGGCCGCAACGATCGGCTCCGGCGCAGCGATCGGCTCGGGCGCAGGGATCGGCTCCGGCACTGCGATCGGCTCGATCGTCGCGATCGGCTCGGGAGCGGCAATCGGCTCGGGAGCGGCGATCGGCTCGACCGCGGCGATCGGCTCGACCGCGGCGATCGGTTCGGGGGCCGGGATCGGCTCGGGAGCGGGGATCGGCTCTGCCGGCCCAGGCAAAGTGGCGGTGTACGCGGACGCAATGCCGACCGCGCCCTCGAATGGCGGCGCGACCACCGCCTCAGGCGCCGCCGGCACGGATTCGGAGCTCGAAGCGTCGGCGGGCTGGGCCTCGGGGGCGGGGTGCGCGGGGTGCGCGGTGATGTCGTCGTTCATCGTGTTCCGGGGCGTTTCGCCTACGGGGCGGCGAAGGCTTTCGGGACGAGCGTGAAAAGCGTCACTCCCGGTCCGAGTGGAACATCCCCGCGACGAAGTCGTCCGTGGACTTCTGAGCAACGCCGCGCGCCCTCACCCCGTCCGCCGTGATGCGCTCGACGATCTTGCCTTGATCCTCGCGCGCGGTCGCGGCTCCGGCGGCGACTTGCTTGCCGATCGCTTCGTGGTCGATCGAAAACGAGTTGAACATTGCTTGCAGCGTCGGTTCGTCACGGTCGTACGTCGCGTCCGGCGCGCTCGCCAGGTTGCCGGAGAGCATCCAGTACCCGTTCTGCATCGGTGCGTACAAAAGGACCATACCGCGAACGCGCCGCGCGATTCCATCCCGGTGGTACGTCGCGGTAACGAACGCGCCCATCGCACCGGGCGGGCCGGCGGCCGGCTTCGCCTCGACGATGCGCATCTGCGGATCCGGCTGTCCGCCTTGCATCATCAGCGCGCTGTTGACGGCGACGAACGCGTGCGCCGGATCGGCGACGTACTCCACGATGAGACCCGGCGGCGCAATCCCCATGCCGGTCATCTGACGATTCATCTGGTACGCCGATCCGCGCGGGTCGAGCGCGCGCACGCCGACACCCATGCTCACCTGCGCGCCGTCGGGACCGACGAGAACGGCCGCACCTTGGCCGAGCGATTGCGCGATCCAACCCTCCGCGATGCCGATGTGCCCGGTACCGTCCGGAAACGGCACGACCTGGAGCGCCGGACCGGTCGCAGCACGGACGCCGCTTGCGGCATGCGCAGCGACAGGAGCAGCGGCATGCGTGTCCGCCCCTTCAGGCGCGCTCGACGAGGCCGGCGGCGGATTCGCACCCGGGGTGCTCGCGATCTCGGTGACCGCGCCCTCGGGGAGGCCAAGCTGTTTGCGGCGCGCTTCAAAATCGAGAACCATCGAGTTCGCCATCGCCGTCATCGCCGGCTCGTGGCGCCGGAAGGTCGCGTCGGGCGCGAAAAAGATGTTGCCGCCGATCGACCAGCTTCCGACGGCGTTCGGTGGCGACGCGGTGATGAGCCCGCTGAACCGCCACAGCGCCCCGTCGACGAGCTGGGTGCCCGAAAGAACCGCCGTCCTCGCCCCCGGCCTCGACGCAGACGGCTGCGCCGACTCGACCTTCATCTGCGGATCGCCGTGCCCGCGCTGCATGCTGAGCCCGCGCGTGACCGCGACCAGCGCCTCGGCGGGATCGGCGATGCACTCCATCACGAGACCGGTTGGCGGAAGGCCCATCGACGTCGCCTGCCGGCCGAGCATGCCCCGCGAATCGAGCACCGGGACGAAGATCGCAAGCTCGACCCGCGCGCCGTCGGGGCCGACGAGGACGGCGGCGCCTTGGCCGAGCGATTGCGCGGTCCAGCCTTCGGCGACGCCGACGTGACCGGTGCCGTCGGGAAACGGCGTGGCCGTGAGCGCTACGGCATCGAATTCAGCCATGACCTGCGATCGTTCACCGCACGACCGGCCGTCAACTGCGGAAACGCCGACGCGCTGGATACGGACGACGTGAGGCGAGGAACGAACGGCGCGTCGACAAAGGACCCGTGCGTGCGGTACCCCTCGGCCTCCCGGCCCGAACCTTCGCACCGGCTCGCGCTCGGTTTCGCCGCGGCGGCGTTCGCATTGCACGTCGCGTTCGCGAACCGGTACGACGTGTTCCGCGACGAGCTCTACTTCATCGTCTGCGGCGGCCACCCGGCGTTCGGGTACGTCGATCAGCCGCCAGTGGTCCCGCTGCTCGCGGCGGCAATGTACGGCCTCGCGCACCAGACGTGGCTGCTGCGCCTGCCGGTGGTGCTCGCCGCCGCCGCGCTCGTTCTCCTGACGTGCGCGTTCGTGCGCGTGTTGGGCGGCGGCCGCGGAGCAACGGTCATGGCCGGTGCCGCAACCGCGTTCGCGCCGATGTTCCTCGGCATCGCGGCGACGCTCAACACGACGTCGTTCGAACCATTGTGCTGGACGCTCGCGACCTACCTCGTCGCGCGCCGCATCGTTCTCGACGACCGCAGCGCCATGCTGTGGTGCGGCGTCGTCGTCGGCATCACGCTGGAGATCAAGGACTCGATCCCGTTCTGGCTCGTCGCACTCGCCGTCGGCC
>JALZBE010000098.1 GCA_030947665.1 Vulcanimicrobiota bacterium
TAGCGTCCGCTTCCGCGCTCGCGCCGCGCGACGCCTGCCGCGTCGCCGCAGTAAGCTCAAGCAAGGTGCGGCGTCAGAATTCGAACGTGCTCGAGCCGGCGCCGGCATCGATCGACGTTATCGACGCAAGGACTTGGCATGCAGCTGCCGCGGGCGCGCCTGACCGCGCTGCGCTCCAAACGATCGCAACATGCATCAAACCGTCTTTTGACGGCCAGCTCTCCGCGAGAATCTGCAGCTGCGGCATTGAGTAGCCTGCTCGGATCGTCGATGCGGCATCGACTTGCGGTTTGCACCACGACCGCGGCGACCAGTCAGGGGCGCGGTCGAGGCCGCGGTCCTGAATCTCGAGAAGCGTATCGTCCATCGCTCGCGTGAGGAACGACCTGCCGTCGGACGGACGCACATTGCGCGGCGCGAACATCGCGTAGACGTTCACGCCAGAAGAACCGTCCTTCGCATGATACCCGGCTCTTAGCCGATTCGATACGGTCGGAGTGCGCGTCCAACCATCCGCGCCGTCCGGGGCGCAGAGCGCGACTCCTTGGCCGCGTAAGACAACGCGTCCGAAGTGCGGCAGCGCGGGCGTGCTCGCGCGTGCGCGACCGAGGACGGTTCCTCCGACGCGGAGTTCGATGAGGTACGTACCGTCCGTTTCCAAGCACTGCGCTTCGTGCGGCCGGGTGAGCACGCGGCGAATACCGGTCACTTTGCGCGGCGAGCGCAGCCTGAACTCCGATGGGTCGAGAACGCCCGAGGCGGCTGGAATCACATACCAGACGTTACGCTTGGGTTCGTGTCGATAGACGAACAGCGATGTGGGCATCGCGGCGAGCGGCGCAGACGGGATCAGCGCCCACCGGATGCCGTCGGGCGTCAGCGATGCATTGAGAACTCTCGGCTTGGGAAGCGGAGCCTCGCGTGCGCTGCTCGGTTTCATGGCGCGCGCTATCACCGCCTCATGTGCCCCTATTTCATCATCCGAACGGCAGAAGCGATTGGGTTGCTTGCACGCCGCCGAACGCAAGACTTCGAGGTCGGTGATCGCCGTCGCTCGGACTTCATCGCTTTGCGCGCGGGCGTTGAGCGCCGTGCCATAGGCCTTGCCGGATTCAACGTCGCTGTGGTCCGCAAAGAGTGCGATCGCGAGCCTAAAATCAACGAGCCCGTCGCTCACCTCGGCGGCCTCCTGGGCTTTGCGCAGGTTCGCGATGGCATTTTGAATCAAGGCTTCGTCGCCGGTGTCGAGCGCGTGCAAGTATTGGTGAAACCCGAAGGTCTCGCGCAAGGTGGCCGGGACGTTGCGCTCGCGCCGTTCAAGGTCGGTGATGATGTTGCTCTCTTGTTTGACGATCGTCTCGAGAGCGTCCTGATCGACGATGGAAACGTGCCGAACGTCGCTTTGCGAAGTCGCCACCTCCGACGTCGCTCGGACGGACCGGTAATGTGCGAGCGCGAACCCCGGACGCAAGCGCTGCAGCGTCGCGGTCTCGTACGCCTCGTGAGCACGTTTGTACGCATCCGCGTCATTGGAGAGCGCGAGGGCGGCCTCTGCATGGCCGTAACACTTCGCCGCCGCTTCGGCGCGGGTCAGTCGCGCCGTTTCGTCGTTGCTTCGACATGCTTCGGGCAGCGTCACGAGCTCTTCGACGGGCGGTACCGGGACGAAAAACGCCTTCGCTCCGAGCGCGATCCCCAGCAGGAGCAGGCCGGTGCCGAAGAATGCGAGGACCGTGCCGCCCCGATTCGTAGCGCCCATCCCGAGCGATTGGCCGAACAAATAGAGTGCAATCGCAAAGAGTGTCGCGCCGCCCAGCAGGACATCGCCGCGGGCTTCCGACGCCGTGGTGCGCTCATCGTACGCGTCCCAAAGCGCCAGACGCTCTGCCGACTTCTGAACGGTCGCCGTGATGAAAAGCTTCGCCGGGAAGGCCGGATCGCTGTCCGGCCCGGTGACGCCGTCGAACAAACGCGCCAGCGGCAGAGATGTAGTTTCGTCGGCCGGATCGATGACGACGCGGTTCGAGAGGATGTCCAGGGTCGAGTCCCAGCGGCGCCCCTCGTGTTCCCAAATCGCTACGCCGTCCTTCGCGTTCTCGCGAGCTGCCCGGCTGCGCAGCTCTCCCGCGCCGATCGAGCGCAGTCGGCTTTCGCCCAGAGCCACCAGTCCATCGATGGTCCGATACGTCTCCGTGGCAAGACGGGAACTGCTGCGCATGAGATCGAGTTGTTCGTCGGCCGCCTTCGCCGCGAATGAGCTGGCAATCGCTGTTTCGTTCGTATAAGTGGCTGTCAAGATCGCGCTGAAGAGCGCGGTGATCGCAATGAGCGCGACGATCCATCTGTCGCGTAATTCCTGGACGCTGCGCCAGTGGATATGCTTTCCGGCGGAGCCCTCCGGCATATCGATCGGCATCTCCGGCGCCTCGACGTGGTGCGGAGCAACGTGGCCTACGGTGATAGGAGCCGGTGCGGGCTCGACGTCATCGGGTACCGCCGTCTGCGCGGAGCGTTCGTCGTCGGATGCCTGCCGTGCGATCCATATCAGGCACAAGACGACGAAGACCGTGAGGGCCACTGCCAATATGGCAGCGCCTATGTAGAATGCCCACAAATACGTGTAGGAGTCGCGTCGTACCGCAAACGCGGCAAACGGAACGCCAGGCACGAGAAATGCGAACGTGAGGACCGCGCCCGTTGCGACGCGATCGAGCCGTTTCGAATCGGCACGTGACGGAATTCCGTGCCGCGAGTCGATCGTTATCCACGCGAGGAGACCGACGCACGTCATAAAAATCATCAAGAGATCGAAGATCGGTCCCACGAGCACGCCGCCGGTGGAAACGTCGTAGTTGGCTCGGACGAGCAACGACGCGAGGGCGACGGCTGCGCTGACATAGAGAATGCGGGCGAGCTTGAAGTCGGCCCAGAGATGGGAACTGCGCTTGCGCCGGTCCACATGCGCCGGCTGCAGCACGGCCGTGCGGTCGAACCATCGCATCGTCGCCCATACCATCGCGAAAAGGCCGCACAAGAACAGGAGCGCCGCGCTCAGGTAGCGGGCCATCCCGTCGTCGTTCTGCAAAACCGCGGCTGCGAACGAAACTGGGATCCCCGCGATCGCCAGAATCTCCAACACGCGGCGAACGGCGCCGATGGCGACCTCGGACAACGTGAACAGGACCAGGACGATGACGAAGCCCACGACCGCGAACGCATCGCTCCGGCTCTTCGCATGGAGCTGTTCGACGTGCCGGTGCAGCGGCTCAAGATATTCTTCGTCCTTGGGATTCGAAGCGATGCCGACCGACGGCTTCACGCGGGAGTCGTCATTGACGGCGCACCGGCTAGGGATGCCCAACTCGCGCACGTCGTGCTCCGCTCGCGCGCGCAAGCTGCGCTCGAGCGTCGTGCGCGCCGGAAGTCCGGGATCGGTGAAGTCACGGACAGGCTCGACCGTTCGCGCTACAGCAAGGTCGAGCTCAGCCTCCACATCCAGCGCGCCGGGCGCCGGCTCCGTCGAGCTTCGGCGAACCGCACCGCGTAGCGCCAATGCGTGCCGGCGAAGCCGTTCGCTGCGCTGGAAACCCACGGCGTAACGATCGGAAAGCCGCTCGTACTCGACCGCCGCATCGAGGTAGCGCTGCCGCTCTATCAGCTCGTACGTTTGCGCTTCGGCGAGCTGGTGCTCGCACATCGAGCTCTTGCGCTCTTCGTCGCTTGCGCGGTATGCCGCAATCGCGCTCAGAGTCGCGACGATCGCCATTGCGACCGCGATGCGCGTCTTGCGGTCGAAGAGGCGGTCGAGCGTCGTAACGCCGGCGCGCCATGCCGCTACAAAGGTTCCGAAGGACCCAAGCAGAACGGTGGCGCGCGTGGCGCTGCGTGAAGCCTTCGCCAATCGCTCAGAAGCGAGGGCTGCATAGCCGTGCATCCGCTTGACGCGTACCCGGTCGGCGTCCGCTTGGCCATGCCGTTGCGACGCGGCCGTCGCGTTGTTCAAAAGCTCTTGTGCTTGGGCGGCGCGACGGTACGCAACGCCCACGTCATGCGCCGCCTCAGCCATCTTGTCGGCGTCCGGCGACGGCGAATCCGAGCCGCCGCGCGGCGAATTTGGATCGTTTTCCATGCCACCCCAAAGCCCGGCCGCCTTTTTGACCAAAGTTGGCGACCGTTTGTTATTCTAGCTTATTTTCGCTAAATCACAAGGGGTCGGCCAATGGTCGCATTTCTTAACACACCAGGCCTGGCCGGCTTGCATCACCCACCGGGCGGGTGCAAGATGTCGCGGGCCTCTTCGCGCAGGCCGGCATACGCGTCCCACGTCTCGGCCACCAAGAACGCGGCGCCCGTCGCGATCGCGACGGTGCCCACCGTCGCGACGAACAATCCCACCATCGTGATGACCGGCGCGATCTCGCCGCGCACGATCGCGGCGATGCCGCCGCCGAGCAGCTCGGAGAACGTGCCGATCGCGAACGACGCGACCGCGACGTAGAATGCCGTGAGCGCGCGGTTCAGCGCGAGCTCACGGCGCGTCACGCGGCTCAGCGCCTGTTCGCGGTCGGGTGCCTGCGGCGTGTCCTCCAGCTTGCGTGCCCGATCGACGGCGCGCGCGAACCGGTTCGAGGTGGACAGCACGAGCACCGTCGACGCGTTGTGAGCAGCGCCGGCGCCGCGATGAACGTCAGGAGCTGAGAGGCGTTCTGCGTGTCGAGCGCCATCGTCTGTCCATGTACCCTCTAGTGGACCAGATCGCGCGCGAGGACGAGCTGGATGCCGTCGCGCTCGAGCTCCGGCAGCAGCGTGCGCACCGCGATGAGCGTCGTCGGGCGCGGGTGGCCGATCGCGATCGCGCTGCCCTGTGATTTCGCGAGCTTGACGGCGCGGCGGAGCTGCGCTTCGGTCGCGTCAACGTCGGCGGCGTTGTCGAGGAACACGTCGCGACCCGCGGTCGGGATGCCGGCGGCGATCGTGTCGCGCTCGGCGACCGAGGTGCTGCCCGTGCGGGAGTCGATGAAGAAGAGGTGGCGTTCGGCAAGGACGCTCGCGACGGCGCGCATGACGCGGTCGTCGGCGGTCGCGCGGCTGCCTTCGTGGTTGTTCACGCCGGCGGCGAGCGGCACGGATGCGAGGTCGTCGCGGACTTGCGCGGTGATGGCGTCGTCGTTCATCGCGACGGTGATGCGGCCTGGGCCGGGATCGGCGCCGGAGAGCGGTTCCATCGGCAGGTGCAGCATCACGCCTTTGCCGGCCGCGTCCGCGTCGCGCGCGATCTGCGTGCCGTAGCGCACGTGCGGCAGCACTGAGAGCGTAAGCGCGGCGGGCAGCGCGATGAAGCCGTGCTCGGTGTCGGGCCGCTGGCCACAGTCGTCGATGATGATCGCGAGCCGCGGCGCGCCCGTGCTCGGCACGGCGCTCGCGTTCGGGGCCGGCGTCGTGGCTTCGGGCGCCTCGCTCGGCTCCGCGAGCGCCGGGGATGATGCGCTCGCGGCGGACGGACGTTCGGGGACGACGGGCGCGGGTGTTGCCGGCGATGACGGCACCGCTGCGACGTCGTGCGCGCTGTGGCGCGACGCAGCGCCGTGGCGCGCGCGCGAGCTGGTGTCACCGCGCAGGATCAACGCGATCGCGATGATTACGACCGCCGACGCAAGCAGCAATGCGATGACCGGTGACCTCGAACGGCGCGAACGGCGGCGTGCACGACGGCGCTTCATGACCGGCGTCTTCGACGAGTTAGTGCGCGATCTTCGTATCGCCGTCCGAGACGTGCGGTGTGAAGAAGAAGGCTCCCAAATGTTGACCCGGGACCGAACACAGGTGTCTTATTGTGGCGGCCGGGCGATGATCGGTTGGCCCGGTATCACTTCTTCGGCTTATCGGCTTTACAGGCCGAAATGAAGTGCTCCAGCCGGACCGGGCGAAGGTTGTATCGAAACACGCACGTCAAGAACCAGGTGCCAAAGCCGAACAATAGCAAAAGCCAAACTGCGCGCCAAAACTCCACGGACTGTCTGAATGCCGCTTTCGGTTCTGACGTCGTAAGGCCGAGGATGATGGTAATACAAAGCGAGAGCGGCATTAGGCAGAGCGTACGATTGCTCATCTTCCCCATGTGCTCGAGCGAGAGCCATTTCAATCTATCGTCGGTTATTCGAATCTCAGCAGAACTCGTATTGTCGAATACATCCATAGATACACTATGTTGTGCCCGTAACGTCAGCGGTACACCTCCGCCGCCGGCCTTGTTGCCTTCCGGGCCTCGCACGGCTAAAGATCGTACCCATTAGGCGTCAGTAAGCCTAATGCGCCTAAGGCGTGCTGCGCGATGAAACCGCATCGCGTGCAGGTTTCGATGACCACCGGGATAGTGACACTCGGAATCGGTGCGACATTTCGCGCCGGTGGATATACGAGATGATTTAGTAGCGCGTCGTCTAAAACGAATTCTTCGTTTGCACATCGCGGGCAAGGCAATGTGCAGCCCCTCTCAAGTAAGCGCTTCGTATTTTAGCGCGGTGATCTGCCGTGAAAACGGTCTCACCGCCAGATTGACTGCTGTCGCCGGTTCCTTTGTTTTTGTTTCAGAATCGGTCGTGTCGCTCATCCGGGAGCATTTCGAGACACCTGGCGATTCTTACCTTGCCGCTAATCTCGATTGAAAGTCTCATCGGCGCTCGACATAGAGGTCGATGCAATCCTCCGAGCGCGCAATGTTCGCGATCGACCGACTACTCATCTAGCGTCCTATCTTCGTGTCGCCGTCCAGGACGTGCGGCGTGATGAAAAACACGACTTCGTCCTTGTTGTGCGACGTTTGGCGGTTGCGGAAGAAGCTGCCCAGAACCGGGAGATCGCCCAGGATCGGGAACTTCGTGATCGTTTCCGAGTCGACGTCTTGGAAGAGGCCGCCCAGCACGATCGTCTCACCATCGTGGACCCGCAGCGTTGCATCGACTTTGCGGTTGGCCACGATCGGGAAGTTGTTGTTGAAGCCTATGATCTGCGAGTACTCGGGATGGAGGTCGGCCGTGATCGTACCGTCCGCGCCGATCGTCGGCGTCAACCGTAGCCGCACGCCGACATCGATCGTCTGCACGCTCGGGAAGCCGGTCTGCTGGTTCACGGTCACCACCGGGTACTGCTCGCCGACGAGGAGCGACGCTTCGCGGTTGTTGAGCGTCGTGATGCGCGGCTGGGCGAGGATCGACGCATGGCCGCGCTGGATCAAGGCGTCGATCTGCGCGTTCACCACGAGCGAGCTCTTCGTGAGCGCGTAGGGAAACTGCGCGAGCGCGCCCGAGCCGTAACTCGCGCCGCCGAACTGTATGCCGACGTTGGTGTTGTCGTTGATCGGCTGCACGTCGGCGACGCGGACTTCGATCATCACCTGCCGGCCGGGCGCGTCGAGATCGTGCAAGAGCGTCCGGACCGTCGTTTGCACCTCGGGGTTGCCGCTGACGACCACCGCGTTCTGGCGGTCGTCGGCAAACAGCGCGTTCTCGGGAACTGCGGCGCGCAGTGTTTTCACCGCCTCGGTGGCGCGCAGGTTGTGGAGCGGGATCGAGACGGTCGCGATCGAGCCGCCGGTGCCGAAGC
>JALZBE010000099.1 GCA_030947665.1 Vulcanimicrobiota bacterium
GAGCAGGCTCGTGCGAAAAACGCGCGCGTAGCGCGCGCGGCGATTCTTGACGAAGGCGAACGGGTCTTTGACGAATTCGAGTGTTTCGCCGATGCCGGGGAGGCCGGCGCTCCTTGGTGGCCGCGGCGGGCTGGCGGGCAAGGTGTCGGTCGCCATGGCGCAGGGTGCTTCCGCGCTCCGGGACGTGCCCCTTGGCAAGGCCGTACGCATCGTCCACGAACGGGGGCACGAGCGCTCGGTGCCCCGCACCAGCCCATCCAGCCGTAAGGAGGTCCGTATGCCCGCTCGACCCCTGAGCGCGTTCCTCGCCGCCGTCGTCGCGGTCGCCGCGCTCGGCGCGACCCCGACGCGCGCCGCCGATCAGCCCGAGATCGTGATCGGCTCCATCTTGCCGCTCACGGGCCCATCGGCGCAGACGGGCGCGGGTTTGCGCGCGGCGCAGCAGCTGGCGCAAGACCTCGTGAACGGCCACGTCAGCTATCCGCTGCCGATGGTCGGCAAGAGCGGGCTGCCGCACCTCGGGCACGCGCGCATCAAGCTGGTGTTCGCGGACTCGCAGGGCAAACCGGATCAGGCGCGCGCCGCGGCCGAGCAGTTGATCACGCAGGAGCACGCGGTCGCGTTGATCGGCACGTACGCGTCGTCGACTACCGCGACGGCGTCGCAAGTCGCGGAGCGCTACGGCATCCCATTCCTCAACCCCGACTCCTCGGCGCCGTCCCTCACCGCCCGCGGCTTGAAATGGTTCTTCCGCGCGACGCCCAACGACGCGACGTTCGCCGACAACTTCTACCAGTTCTTCGCCGACTTGAAGAAGACCAAGAAGATCGACGTGAAGCGCATCGCGATCGTGGGCGAGGACGGCTTGTTCGGCACCGGCGCGAGCGACGCCGAGGAACAGCTCGGCAAGAAGCTCGGCTACGACATCGTCACGCGCGTCGCGTACCCCGCGACGACGACCGAGGTCAACGCTGAAGTGCAGAAGGTCAAAGCCGCGACGCCCGACGTGATCATGATCGCGTCGTATCTGCCCGACTCGCTGCTGTACATGCGCGGCTTCAAGGAGCAGAGCGTCCAGCCCAAGGCGATCATGGCTCAAGATGCGGGCTTCATCGATCCCGGCTTCGTGCGCACGCTGGGCGCCGACGCGGAAGGCGTGTTCACGCGCGAGGTGTTCTCGCTCGAGATCAAACACCGCAACCTAGCCGTGCCGCTGATCGACCAGCTCTTCCGCTTGCGCTTCGGCGGCAAGCCGCTCGACGGCAACACCGCGCGCGATTTCATGGGCGTGCTGTTCATCTCCGACGCGATCGACCGCGCGGGTTCGACCAAGCCCGACGCGATCCGCAGCGCGCTGCAGAAGACGAACATCCCGGGCAAGCTCACGCTGATGCCGTGGAACCGCGTGCACTTCGACGCGAACGGGCAGAACGACGGCGGCGTCGGGATCATCGAGCAGGTGCAGAACGGCAAGTACGAGACCGTGTGGCCGTTCGACGTCGCGGTCAAGCCGGTGATCTGGCCGATGCCTGCGTGGAAGCGTTAGGCACGTTCGGACAGCTCCTCGTCGGCGGATTGCTGACGGGGCTGGTGTTCGCGCTCGTCGCCGTGGGGCTGACGCTGGTGTACGGCGTGATGGACGTGGTGAACTTCGCGCACGGCGAGTTCCTCATGCTCGCAATGTACGCCGCGTTCGGGCTCGCGCTCGTCGGGATCGGGCCGCTCGTCGGCTTGCCGCTCGTGGCGGTCGCGATGTTCCTGTTCGGGATCGTCGTGTACCGCGTGTTCGTGCGGCGGCTCCTGGCCGGACCGCCCGAAGCGACGGTGTTCGGCACGTTCGGGCTGCTGGTGTTGCTGCAAGGCGTCGCGCAGGCGACGTTGACGAGCGATTTCCAATCCGCGCCGAACCCGCCGTTTCGCGGAACGCTGCACTTCGGCGCGATCGCGGTGTCGCAGGCGACGGTCATCGAAGGGATCGGCGCGCTCGTGCTGACCGCGGCGCTGTTCGCGTTCGTCGAATACACCGAGACCGGGCGCGCGATGCGCGCCGTCGCGGAAGACCGCGTCGCCGCGACGCTGATGGGGATCGACGTACAGCGCGTGAACGGGCTGGCGTTCGGGATCGGCGCCGCGTGCGTCGGCGCGGCGGGCGCACTGCTGATGCTGTCGTACCCGGTGTATCCCACGGCGGGCGCGCCGTTCGCGCTCACCGCGTTCGTCGTCGTCGCGCTCGGCGGTTTCGGCAGCATCCAGGGGGCCCTGGTGGGCGCGCTGCTGGTGGGGATGCTCGAAGTGTTCGGCGGGTTCTATCTGTCGCCCGAGATGAAGATGGTGCCGGTGTATCTGGCGTATCTCGCGGTCGTGCTGCTGCGGCCGCAGGGGCTGCTGGGGCGGCGATGACCGCGCGTCCGCATCTTTTTGCGCTCGCGGCGATCGTCGTCGCCGGACTGCTCGCCGCGTTCGGGGTGCGCAGCGCCGTCGTGCTGGACCTCGTGTTCACGCTGCTGCTGTACGCCGTGCTCGGGCAATCGTGGAACTGGATCAGCGGCTACGCGGGCAACATCTCGTTCGGGCATGCGATCTTCTTCGGCTGCGGCGCGTACGCGTCGGCGCTGTGCGTGACGCACGGGCTTTCGCCGTGGCTCGCGATTCCGGCGGGCGCGCTGGCGGCGGCGCTGCTCGCGCTCGTGACCGGCTTTCCCACGCTCGGGCTGCGCGGGCATTATTTCTCGATAGCGACGATCGCCGTCGCGGCGCTGGTCGAAGCCTTCGTGCGCACGTCGCCGTCGCTGGGAAAAGCGAACGGTTTCGAGCTGCCGATCGCGTCGGGCTGGGCGGCAATGCAGTTTCCGCAGAAGGGCCCGTACGTTGTGCTGGCGCTGGCGCTTTTCGCGATCGTACAGCTCGCGACGATCGCACTGGAGCGCTCGCGGCTCGGGTATTACCTGCGGGCGCTTCGTGCGAATCACGCCGCGGCTGCGTCGGTGGGGATCGACGAGCGGCGTTACAAGCTCATCGCGTTCGCGTGGTCGGCGACGATGGCGGCGGCGGCGGGCGTGCTATACGCGCAGTACACGCTGTTCGTCGACCCGCCGTCCACGATCGCGCTGGCGGTGTCGATCGACATCGCGCTCATCGGCGTCGTCGGCGGCATCGGCACGCTGTGGGGACCGCTGGCCGGGGCGCTCGTGTACGTCGTGCTCGCGAAAGCGGTCGCGCTGCGCATGGGCGGCGGGGGGAAAGGCTACGACCTTGTGATCTACGGTGCGATCATCTGCGTAATCGCCGCGCTGCGCCCGTACGGGATCGTGGGGACGATCGTCGACGCGCTGCGCCGCCGGCGCGGCGCGACGGTTGCTGCTGCGGCGACGGGAACGGCCACATGAGCTCTGGGACTGAGGCGGCGCGGCCGGCGATGCTCGCCGTGAGCGGTTTGGCGAAGCGCTTCGGTTCGGTGCGCGCGCTCAACGGCGTGGATCTCGACGTCGCGGAAGGCTCGCTGACGGGTTTGATCGGGCCGAACGGCGCCGGCAAGTCGACGGCCTTCGCGTGCATCGCCGGCGCGGAGAAGCCGAGCGCGGGCAGCGTCCGCTTTCGCGGCGAGGAGATCGCGGGGCTCGCGTATCATCGCGTCGCCGCACTCGGGATCGGGCGGACGTATCAGATCGTGCAGACGTTCGCCGACATGACGGTGCTCGAAGCGACGACGACCGGCGCGCTGCTGCACCACCCGCGTCTGACGGACGCGATCGCGCATGCGGAGGAGGTGCTCGCGTTCGTCGGGTTGGCCGACAAGCGATACCGGCTCGGCCGCGCGCTGACGATCGCGGACAAGAAGCGGCTCGAGATTGCGCGCGCGCTCGCGACGGTACCCGCGCTGCTGTTGCTCGACGAAGTGATGGCCGGTCTGACGCCGGCGGAGGCGCACGCCGCGGTCGACCTGCTGCGCCGCATTCTCGCCCGCGGCGTGACGGTGCTGATGGTGGAGCACGTGATGGAAGTGCTGATGCCGATCGCAGAACACGTCGTCGTGATCGCAGCCGGCAAGACGATTTTCAGCGGTAGCGCCGCCGATGCAGTCCGCGACGCGGGCGTCGTAGAGGCGTACCTGGGTTCGCCGCTCGAGCACGGCGAGATCGCAGGGCACTCGACGTGAGCACTCTGCTGGAGATCGACGGGCTCGCGGTCGGCTACGACGGCATGCGCGCGCTGCAGGACGCCTCGTTGCGCGCGCAAGCGGGGACGATCGTGGCGCTGGTCGGCGCGAACGGCGCGGGCAAGACGTCGCTGCTGCGCGCGATCAGCGGCCTCGTGCGCGCGGAGCGCGGCACAATTCGCTTCGACGGCGAAGACATCACGCGCATGCCCGCGCACCGTATCGTCCGGCGCGGCATCGCGCACGTCCCGGAGGGCCGCCGCGTGTTCGCGAGCGCGACGGTGCGCGACAACCTGCTGCTCGGCGCGTACGTCGACCGCAACGCGGCGCACCGCCAAGCGCGGCTCGACGCGGCGTTCGCGGCCTTCCCGATCCTGCGCGAGCGGCTCGAACAGCGCGCGTCGACGCTGTCGGGCGGCGAGCAGCAGATGCTCGCGATCGCGCGCGGCACGATGAGCGGCCCGCGCCTGCTGATGCTCGACGAGCCGTCGCTGGGCATCGCGCCGAAGCTGATCCCGCAAATCTACGCCGGCATCCGCGCGATTGCGGCAACCGGCACCACGGTGCTGCTGGTCGAGCAAAACGTCCGCGAAGCCCTGCGCGCCGCGAACACCGCCTACGTCCTCCAAACCGGCCGCGTCGTCCTCAGCGGCGCGGCAAATGACCTGATCGGAGACCCACTCGTGCAAGAAGCCTTCCTCGGAATTAGTGCTGCATGATTCGTACAATCGCGATTCGCTGCGCCCTCATCGTCGCGCTCGACGCGATCGAATCCGCCATTGCTACCTCGGCGGGAATCCGTACGTGCGCTTCATGTTCGTCCAGATCGTCGTCTATGTTGCGATCGGCTTCGTCCTGCGGCGTCTCGCCGTGCCTATCGGCCGTATGCTGATGGCCGTCGCGGTCACCGCGCTGGTGGAGGCGACCGTCGGCGAGTGGGTCGCGGTTACGATGCACGCTGCGCCGGCGGCACCGCTCGGCATGGACGTGTTCGTGATCCCGCTCGTCATCATCGTCGAGTGCGGGCTCGGGGCGACAGGCTGGGCACTGGGTTCGATCGGGAGGACGGCCCGCTCGTGATCCGGATGGCGTTGGTCTGCGCTCTGGCGGTTCTAGGGGTCGACGTTGCGCGTGCTTATTGTGGTGTGACGTTTCCGGCGCTGGACCATTGGGCGCCCCTGGTACTGGTCCCGATCGTCATGTACGTCACGATCGGCTTCATGCTGAGCCGCCGCGAGATCGAGTCCACAACGGCGTTGGGTATCGTCGCCGTGGCGGCGGCCGTGGACGCGCTCGTGGGCACGCCGCTGTCATACATGATCGACCGGGAAGCGATGCCCGCCGTGGTGCCGTACAAATATCTGCTCCCCCTCGCCGTCACCGTTGCGGTGAATACGTTGTTCGGCGCGGTCGGGTTTTGGCTCGGCTCGATCTGGCGAAGGCTCCCCGCGTGAGCTATGCGCGACGCATGATGGTCTTTCGTGCCGTGGCGGCGGCAGTGGTGTCCGTTCTCGTCCTCGAAGCGTTTATGGTCGAACTCGAGAAGGGAATACCGGTCGTTGCGCAGTCGGGGGCACTTTGGTTTGCTCTCTTGTTCGTCGCTCTCGGATTCGGCTTGCGGCGATTTGTGACCACCGAGTCGGCGCTCATCGGCGCGCTTGGCGGCGCAATAGCGTACGTCACGCTCGGTTACTGGATTGCTGGATACGTAGACAGCGGCACGATTGCCTGGCACTGGCTCGGACATCCGGCGACGATGGCGATCGCCGCCGCCTACTTTTTCACACTCATGGCGATCGGCATCGGAGTAGCTTCCGTTCGTCTCCGGCGGCGGACGCAATGAGCTGGCGCGTCGGGGTGGACATCGGCGGGACGTTCACCGATCTCGTCGCGCTCGCCGACGACGGGCGGCTGATTCGGCACAAAGTATCGTCGACGCCGCGCGCGCCCGAAGAGGGGCTGCTCGACGCGCTTCGAGCACTGCTCGAAGAAGTCGCCGCCGGTGAGATCGCGCTCGTAGCGCACGCCAGCACCATAGCGACGAACGCGCTGCTCGGGCAGGTGCATCTCGACTTGCCGCGGGTCGCGTTCATCACCACCGAAGGGTTTCGCGACGTGCTCGAGATCGGGCGGCAGAACCGCAGCGCGATCTACGACCTCAATGTCACGCGGCCCAAGCCGCTCGCTCGGCGCGAGGACCGGCTCGTCGTGCGCGAGCGGCGCACTCACGACGGCGGTGTCATCGTCGCGCTCGACAGGGCGACCGTCGATGCTGCCGTTGCGATCGTGCGCGAGCGCGGCATCACCGCCGTCGCCGTCGGTTTGCTGCACGCCGACGTCGACGGCTCGCACGAACGTGCCGTCGCCGACGCGCTTCGCGCGGCGATCCCCGATGTCGAGGTATCGCTGTCGTCCGAGATCGACCCGCAGTACCGCGAGTACGAACGATTTTCGACGACCGTGCTCAACGCTGCCCTGGCCCCGATCGTGCAGGCGTATCTCGACCGCGTCGCGCGCGGCGTGCGCGCGGCCGGCGTGCAGGCGCCTATCTTCGTGATGCGATCCGATGGCGGGATGGCCGCGTTGAAGTCCGCGTCGAATCGCCCCGCGACGCTGATCGAGAGCGGGCCGGCGAGCGGCGTCATTGCCGCGGCATACGTCGGCCGTGCCCTCGGGATCGCGAACGTGCTGTCGTTCGACATGGGCGGCACGACGGCGAAAGCCGGCACGGTGTTCGGCGGCGTGCCGGAGATCAGCGCGTCGTTCGAAGCCGCCGGCTCGACGCATAGCGGGCGCTCCGTCAAAGGCAGCGGGTATCCGGTGCGCTTTCCGTTCGTCGATCTCGCGGAGGTCAGCGCGGGCGGCGGTACGATCGCGTGGGTCGATGCAGCCGGCACGCTGCGCGTCGGGCCGCTCTCCGCCGGCGCCGATCCGGGACCGGCGTGTTACGGCACCGGCGACCGTCCGACCGTCACCGATGCAAACGTCGTGCTGCGGCGCTCGAACCCGCGCGCGCTGCTCGGCGGCGCGTTTCCGATCGATGCCGAACGCTCGCGCACCGCAGTGGCATCGGTCGCGGCGCCCGTCGGCGGCGACGTCGAGCGCGCCGCAGCCGGTATCGTCGCGCTCGTCGATGCCGAGATGGCGAAGGTGCTGCGCATCGTGTCGGTCGAGCGCGGCTACGATCCGCGCGATTTCACATTGCTCGCGTTCGGCGGCGGCGGTCCGCTGCACGCGTGCGCGGTTGCGGCCGACATCGGCGTCGCGCGCGTCGTCGTCCCGCCGATGCCCGGCGTGTTCTCGGCGTACGGCCTGCTCGCCGCCGACGTGCGCGTCACCGCGGTGCGCTCGCTCGTCGCGCCGGCCGACGCCGAGACGTGGGCGCGCAGCCGCAAGCTCTTCGACGCGCTCGCGCGCGAAGCTGACGTCGCGCTCGGCGAG
>JALZBE010000532.1:0-2144 GCA_030947665.1 Vulcanimicrobiota bacterium
CGCCTGCACCTCGCCGAGCGCGTCGAAGGAGCGCGCGTAGTGCGTGAGCATCAGGTCGCCCTTGTGCCCGAGCAGTTGCGCGAGGCCGAGGTCGGCCTCGGCATCGCTCGCGAGCGCCGTGAAAAGCTCGCCCGCTTCGCGTTCGATCGCGCGCTTGTGGTCGAGCTCGAGCGCGTCGAACCGCCGGCGGTCGAACCGGAACATGCGGTGCAGAATCGCCCAGCCGTCCAGCGACTCGGGCACGTTGGGGTGTCTCACGACTTCGACTTGCCTTTCGCCACGTATTTCACAACACTCTTGCGGGTCACGTCAGGCGCCACGTGTGGGGCCACCTCCTCGTGCATCCGCTTGCGGATGCACATCACTTCGGGTTGATCTCGGCGACGAGCGCGGCCGGGCGCTCGCGGTACTTCGCCCACAGCTGGGGCATGTGCGCGACGTCGCTGAGGATGCGCGCGTAGGCGGAGTTCACGGGCGCCGGCACGCCCGCCTCGCGCGCCGCCCGCGCGACCGCGCCGTTGAGCACTTCGACCTCGGTGATGTGCTTGGCGCCGCGCAGGTCGACCAGCAGCGACGGCGGCTTCTCGCCGCGCGCGCCCGCGATGCGCGACGCGAGCACGGCGCGCGCGACCGGATTCGGCAGCGTCGCGATGCCGAGCAGCGCGCGCACGGGATAGCGCGGCAAATCGATCGCGGCGATGCCCAGCGCCTTCATCGTCGCGCGCACCTCGCGGATCGCGCGAATCTCCAGCGCGAACACGGCGTCCTCGCGCACCAGCCGGTCGGGCAAGACGTCAAGGATTGCGCACGCGGCGTTCGCGACGACGTTGAGCGCCAGCTTCGACCACTTGAGCGAACGATAGTCGGCGACCGCCTGCGTCGGCAGGCCAGTCGTCCCGAACGCGGCGAGCAGCCAGTTGTGCGTGCTCGACGAACCGACCGGGGAGAACGCAATCCCGCCGCCTTTGGCCGCGACGCCTTTCCCGCTCGTGTCGACGTCGACCGGCACAGTGAGTGCCGCGGCGACGACGTTGTCCGCCCCGAACGCCGCCGTGAGCAGCTCTTCGTTGCCCACCCCGTTCTGCGGTGTGACGATCGTCGTCGCGCTCGGATCGCGTAGCGCGCGGCGCAGCGTCTCGATGGCGGCGGGCGTGTCGTACGCTTTCACCGTCACGAGCGCGAGGTCGGCGTCGACGGGCTCGACGGCGTCCAGCTCGCGCGGCGCATACACGACGTCGTTGCCGATCCCGCGCAGCAGCTCGCCGAGATACGTCCCGACCGCGCCCTTCCCGACCACGTAAACTTTCATGGTTGCGGTGACGTCTTTAGGTGCCGGTGCTGCCGAAGCCGCCTTCGCCGCGCGCGCTCGCTGCGAGCGCGTCCGCTTCGCGGAACGCGGCGTGCACGACGGGCGCGACGACCAGCTGCGCGATCCGCTCGCCGCGCCGCACCACGAACGGTGCGCTGCCGAGGTTCGCGAGGATCACGCCGACGGGCCCGCGGTAGTCGCTGTCGATCGTGCCGGGGCTGTTGAGCAACGTGACACCGTGCCGCAGCGCGAGGCCGCTGCGCGGACGGATCTGCACCTCGTAGCCGGCCGGCACTTCGAGCGAAAAACCGGTCGGGACGAACGCGCGTTCGCCCGGCGCGAGCACGATGTCGGCGGCGACGGCGGCGACCACGTCCGCACCCGCCGCGCCCGCCGTCATGTAGGCGGGCAGGGGCAGCCCCGCCCCTTCCGGCAGGCGGACGACCGCGACGGTGAGCGTCACTTCGCGAGCAAGTCCTCGAGCTCGGCGCGGAAGCTCGCGACGTCACGGAAGTCGCGGTACACGCTCGCGAATCGAACGTACGCGACCTCGTCGACCCGCTTGAGCGCCTCCATCACCTTCTCGCCGACCATCGTGCCGGCGACCTCGTTCTCGCCGCGCGTGAACAGCTCGCGCTCGATGCCCGCGACCACGTCTTCCATCTGCGCCTCGGACACGGGGCGCTTTTCGCACGCGCGGCGCAGGCCGGTGAGGATCTTGTCGCGGTTGTACGCCTCACGCCGCCCGTCTTTCTTCACGACGAACAGGCGCGGGGCTTCCATCCGCTCGTACGTCGTGAAGCGGTGCTTGCAGCCGAGACACTCACGCCGCCGG
>JALZBE010000532.1:2154-2843 GCA_030947665.1 Vulcanimicrobiota bacterium
CGCCGCCGGCGGACGGAGTTGTCGTCGTCGCGGGAGTCGACGACACGGGTCTCGTTCTTGCGGCAGTGCGGGCAGAGCAGGTCGGGTAGGTCCTCTCGGGAGCGGCGCCCCTACATCTTGTGGGTGCCGTCTGAGTATAGCCCGTCCAGCGCTGAAAACGAAACGGGCCCTCCGGCGCGGAGCGGCCCGAAGAGCTGCACCCGCTAGGATGCAGCCCCGATCTTGAACATCTTGGTCCCGCAGACCGGGCACTTGCCCTCGGTCGCGGGGCGGCCGTTCTTCATGGTGATCACGTGCGCGTCTTGGATCTCGCGCTTGGTCTTGCACTTCACGCAGTAGGCTTCGGCTGCCATGGTCGCTTGCTCTCTCCTCGGTACGGGCCCGGCCCCAAGGCGGGGCGGTGGTCGCGAGGGCCGTTACGGGGGGCGTCGAGGGAATCCTTGAAGGTCCGCGCCCCTTGCGGGCGCCCGCGCCCTCCCTTGCCGCCGGTCCGGCCAGGCGTGATAGACCGGCGTGGACTCTCTTCGACCCGGTCCGGACGCCCTACGGCAGGCTCAGGACGCGACGGCGCGGCGCTGGGTGGCCCGCGCGGAGCTCGACGCGCTGTGCGGCGAGCGGCTCGGCGATTCGGTGCTGGACGGCCTGTGGGTCGCCGGCACGCTCGACGGCCTGCGCGCGCCGTGCATCGC
>JALZBE010000006.1:0-10883 GCA_030947665.1 Vulcanimicrobiota bacterium
CCCGCGACGCCAGCGGCGCGGCGTCGCGCCGCACGATCAGACCGCCCGGCAGCGCGGTTTCGTCCCACACGAGCGGGTCGAGATGCAACCCTGCGGCCGCGAACCCCGCGAGCCACGCCGCGGCCGCGCGCGCGGACGGCGACGCGCCGCTCCAGTCGAGGGTGACGAGAACGATGTCGGCGTGCGAAGCCAAGTCGCCGACAAGCGCATGGTGCTCGGCCTGCGCGGGAACCTGGAGCGCGGTGGCCATGCTGAACGGCCCGGCGCTCGGTTCCGGACGCCGCGTGACGTCGACCGCGGCCTCCGCCAGCGCCGCTGCGAGTGCGCCGTCGTCGAACGACGCGTCGTACACCGATTCAGGTGCGAACATCCGACAAATGGCGGATGCAGCAGCGTTGGTCTGCGCCGAGTGCCGGGCAGGTGCGTCGGCGAGGTTCGGCGGCTCGGACGCGGCCGAGAGATGCGAGGCCATGAGCGTCAGAGCCTTCGCGGTGCGTTCCGCGTAGCCTGTGCATGATCGGCGGCCGGGCATCGTGAACACTGCGCGCGATGAGCAGCACGGACATCGGCCGGCTTCACGCGCTCGCGGTCGAATTCGCAGCGCGCCGGGCGCACTTGGCCGAACTGCAGCACGCTTACGCGGTCATGGACCGCAGCAAGTTCGCGCGGTTGCGCTCGGTCGCGGCGCTTCTCGGCAGTCTCGCCGGACGCAAGACCGCTCGGATCGCCGCCTACAGTGCGGAACGCGGCGAGATGCCGTTGACGGCCGCCCGCCCCGGCGGACCGCTGTTGCTGAACGAGCACGAACTGTGGCTGCTGACGCACGCCGCGCAGGCCGATCAGCTGGCGCTGCAGCGGTCCCTGTCGGCGATGCTTCCGTATCGGCCGACGATCAGCATCATCATGCCGGCGTACGAGTCGCCGCGCACGTTCCTCATCGAAGCGATCGAGTCGGTGATGGCGCAGTCGTATCCGCACTGGCAGCTCTGCGTGGCCGACGATAATTCGCCGTCGCCGCACGTGCGCGAGGTGCTCGAACGCTTCGCGGCGCGCGATCCGCGCATCACCGTCGTTTTCCGCGAGACCAACGGCCACATCTCCGAGGCGTCGAACTCCGCGATCGCGGTCGCGACGGGCGAGTTCATCGGGCTGCTCGACCACGACGACGTGCTCGCGCCGGACGCGCTGTTCGAGGTCGCCCACGCGCTCACCGTCGATCCGTCGATCGACATGCTCTACAGCGACGAGGACAAGATCGACGACCACGGCCGGCGGGTCGCGCCGTATTTCAAGCCTGACTGGTCGCCGGAGTCGTTCCTGTCGAAGATGTACACGTCGCACTTCGGCGTGTACCGCCGCGCCCTCGTCACGGAGATCGGCGGCTTCCGGCCCGCGTACGACGGCAGCCAGGATTACGACCTCGTGCTGCGCTTCACGGAGCGCACCGACCGCATCCATCACATCCCTCGCGTGCTCTACAGCTGGCGGATGCACGCGGAGTCGGCCGCGGGGAGCACCGAGGCGAAGCCGTACGCGTACATCGCCGCGCGCAAGGCGATCGCCGAAGCGATGGAACGGCGCGGCGAGCCCGGCCGCGTCGATCCGGTCCCGAACTGCACGGGCCTCTACGTCCCGCGCTTCATCATCCGAAAGCCCGGCCGCGTGGCGATCGTCATCCCGTCACGTGACAACGGCGCGGTGCTGGAGCGCTGCCTCAAGTCGATCTTCCTGAAATCGACGTATGCCGATTTCGAGGTGATCGTCGTGGACAACGGGACGAAAGAGGCGGAAGCGAAGAACGTGCTGCGCCGCTGGAAAGGGTGGGATGCGCAGCGCTTCAGCGTGGTGGAGCGCGACGAGCCGTTCAACTTCTCGCGGCTCGTGAACGCGGGCGCCGCGGCGACCGGCGCGCCGTATCTGGTCCTGCTCAACAACGACACGGAAGTCATCACGCACGATTGGCTGGAGCTGATGATCGAGCAAGCCCAGCGCGAGCCGATCGGTGCGGTGGGCGTGAAGCTGCTGTTCGGGGACGGCAGACTCCAGCACAGTGGGATCGCGCTGGGGCTCGGCGGCGCCGCCGGGCACGTGAACTACACGCTCGAGCGGTACGATTTGAATTACTTCGGCGCTGCGGTGACCCTCGCCAACTACAGTGCCGTCACCGCCGCGTGCATGATGATCCGCCGGTCCGTGTTCGACGCGGTGAGCGGATTCGACGAGACCTTCTCGGTGGCGTACAACGACGTCGACTTCTGCCTGCGGCTGCGCGGGCGCGGTTATCGCAACGTCTACCTTCCGCACGTCGAGCTGTACCATCACGAATCCGCGTCGCGCGGGTCCGATCTCGACCGCAGCCCTTCGCGGCGTAACTTGCTCGAGCAGGAAATGCTCATCGACCGCTGGTCGATTCGGGAGCAGCCGGACCCGTACTACAACGTGAACTTGGCCTTGACGGATCCTTGGTTCAAGCCCGCGTTGGCCCCGGAGGACCGCATGGTGTTCCGCGCTCCAACGCTGTTGCGGCAGCGCAGCGACGACCTCGCGTTGCGCTGACGCGACACAAAAAAGAGCCCGCGTCACGTGACGCGGGCTCCCTTCGGTTCGGGTGGTTCGCTATTCTTGACCGGGGATCGCCCCGGTCGGTACCACACCGGGGCCACCGGTGTTATTGGCGACGCGGTTCTGGCCGAAGGAGTTCATGACGCCGCCCGTATCGGTGACGAGCCCGGTCCCAAGGTTGTTCGTCACCATCACGTTCGACAGCCACGCGGTGCCGGTGTTCGTTGCGCGGACGCCGTTGTTGCCGCCGCCCGTGACGACCGTCGACTCGAGGATGAGCCCGCCCGCGCTCACCAGCGCGCCGTCGCCCGTCGTCGTCCCGGAGATCATCGATTCGGTCACCTGCACGCGTGACAGGGTGCCGGCCTTCACGCCGAACTGACCGTTGTGCAAGAACTCGGTTCGCATGACTGAGACGCGGTTGAGCCCGGTAACCGTGTTGGCGTAGAGTCCGCCGCCGGTCGCATCCTGGATGACACTGTTGCGCACGTTGAGCACGCCGCCGGACGTCGGCTCGAAGTCGATGCCGAAGCTGGTGAAGCCTTGGATGACGCAGTTGTCGATGTTGAGCACCCCGCCCGAAGCATTATCGGCAATACCGATCGTGCCGGGCGAAACGTATTGGACCGTTCCCTGGAATCGAAGGTTACGCAGCGTCACGATGTCCGTCGCGCTCGAGACGATCCGAAAACCGTACGTCGTCCCCGACGACAGGACCGATGCGACCTGGCCGCCGCCCCCGTCGATCGTGAGCGCCTTCGAGATCGTCAGCGTGCCGAACCCGCCGGGATCGAGCGCGTCGATCTCGCCGCCGGCGGCCGTTTTGGAATACGCCCCCGCGAATGTTTTGCAGGGCGCCGTGCGGCTGCACGGATTCGCATCATCACCCAGACCCGACACCCACGTACGCGTTGCCTGAGCTTGAGCTGCCGTCGTCATCGCGCCCAACGAGAGAGCGACGCCGAAGAGAGCCAAAAGAAGGTGATTGCGTTTCATCGAATTCTACTCCTGACCGGGAACGGCCGTCGTCGGTACCGGGCCCGGTCCGCCCGAATTGTTCGCGATGCGGTTCTGGAGGAAGGAGTTGATGACGCCGCCCGTATCCACCACGAGGCCGGCGCCGATGTTGTTCGTCACGGTGACGTTCGAGATCCAAGCGGTTCCCGTGTTGGTCGCGTGGACGCCGTTGCCGGCGCCGCCGCTGATCGTCACCCGCTCGAGACCGAGCCCGCCTGCGTTAACGAGCGCACCGTCGCCGCTGCCGGTGCCCGCGATCATGCTGTCGCTCACCTGGACGCGGGACAGGGTGCCGGCCTTCACGCCGAACCCGCCGTTGTTGAAGAACTCCGTCCGCTCCACGTTGACGCGGTTGATCCCCGTCGTCGTCGAGGCAACGAGACCGCCCGCGGTCGCATCCTGGATGATCGAGTTGCGCACGTTCAACACGCCGGCGCTCGCCGGCTCGAAGTCGATGCCGAAGCTCGTGAAGCCTTGAATGACGCAGCTGTCGACGTTGAGCACACCGCCGGTGTTCCACTTGATCCCCGTGATGCCGGGAGAGCTGTATTGGACGGTTCCGACGATGCGCAGATTGCGCAGCGTCACGATGTCGCTTGCGCCGGCGCTGACCTGGAAACCATACGTGCCTGACGCGAGCACCGACGCGACTTGGCCGCCGCCGCCGTCGATGGTGATCGCCTTGGTGATGGTCAGCGTGCCGAACCCGCCCGGATCGATCGCGTCGATCTCTCCGCCGGCCGCCGTCTTGGAGACTGCACCGGCAAACGTCTTGCAAGGCGCCGTGCGGCTGCACGGGTTCACGTCATCACCGGTGCCCGAAACCCAGGTACGGGTCGCTTGCGCGTTGGCAGCTGTCGTCATCGCACCCAAGCACAGCGCGATGCCGAAGAACACAAAGAAAAAGAGACTGCGTTTCATGATCCATCCTTTTGGTTTTACGGAGCTGTGCTCGATGCGAAGGCCGGGCCGGTCTACGGACCGACCGCCCGTGCGCCGTCTTCTGTAGCGACTTGCTCCCCCCTTTCACCTCGGCAGCCCTAGAATTTTAGTAGTAGACGACTATCGATGGTACGTGGCCGTACGCCAAATCTAATCATCCCGACGACGCTACCGGGATTTCGGAGGGGGTCGCCGCGCGTCTCGACAAAACCCCACCCGCCCCGTTCCGGCCGGCTTTGGGCGGGATGCCGCGGGCCCCGGAGATCGACATCCTGATACACGCGAGCGCCGTCTTTGAATAGCGCCAGACCCTGGTTGCCGAGCGCGAAGCGTTTCGGTGACATTCGCGCCCGCCTCGCCGGCACGTCCATCTCCGATTCGCTGCCGTGGATATACCTCGTCCTTGGACTCGTCCTCGGCGTCGGGTACGCGCTGCTGGTCCCGCCCCGCCAAGTGCCCGACGAAGCCGGCCACTTCATTCGCGCGTACGGCATCTCCCAAGGGCACTGTCTCGCCGACGCGACCGTTCTCGTCCCGGGTACGTTCGCCGATCTCGGGCTGCCGTTTGCCGAGCACATGGAAGGCGCCGACCTGGCGCGGGCGAGTCTGGGGCGGGCGGTTGCGCATCTGCTTCGGCAGCCGCTGCAGCCGTCGCAAACGTACCCGGAACACGCGTACAACGTCGACGTCTATAGCTGCGTACCGTACATCCCGGCGGCGGTCGGGATCGCCGCGGCGCGCGCGTTCGGCGGCTCGATGCTCGTCGTGTGGTATGCGGCGCGCCTGGCTTCGCTCGTCGCGGCGACGTTGCTGACGTTTCTCGCGCTGCGCATCCTCCCGGTCGGGCGCATCGTGCTCGCCGGCATCGCGCTGCTTCCGATGACACTTCATCAGGCAGCCTCACCGTCGGCCGACTCGATCTCCAATGCTGTGGCGTTCCTGCTCGTTGCGGTGCTCGTCCGCCTCGCCATGGACGACCGCATCGTGACGCTCGGCCCGCGCATTTTCGCGGGCGTCGCCCTCTTGCTGATGATGCTGGCGCTGACGAAGTTGAACGTGTTTCTCATGCTGCTCGCGCTTGCGATCCCGAACGCGAAGTTCGGGGGCCGCGGCCGCAAGCTCGCGTGCATCGGCGCGGCGTTCGCGATCGCGTTCGGAACCTTCGCGGTGTGGAACGCGATCGATTCGGCCGCGCTGGCCCGCTCCGCGGCGTTGCGCGTCAAGGACGGCATCGACTGGTCCGGCAATTACCGGTTCATCCTGCAGCACCCGTTCGCGTTCGTGCACGCGGTGCTCAACTCGCTCGACGTGCTGCGCGACGCGTACGTTTCGATGTTCATAGGCAACTTCGGTTTGCTCGCCGTCCCGCTCCCGGAATGGGTGTGGCGTCCGGTTGCCCTCGCGCTCGTCGTGCTCGGTTTCACGGGATTCGAACGCCGCGTGCCGCGCAATCTCGTGCTCTGGGGGATGGCCGCCGCGGCGATCAGCATTGCCCTCGTCTCCGTCGTGACGTTCGCTTCGGAATTGCTGATCAGAAACCGCGGCGAGGTTTTGGCGGGCACGGCCCTCGCGCCGGGCGTCCAAGGCCGGTACTACATCCCGTACGCGTTCATCGTGCTGCTCGCGCTGTCGCTGCCCGCCGTCGGTTACCGCGCCCGGACGGCGGTTGCGGCGCTTGCCGTCGTGGTCCTCGCGAGCATCCCGGCCTACGGCGCGATCTACGACTCTTTCTGGCGCTCGCCGATCGTCAACGCCGCGCACGCCGACTTGCTCGGGGTCATGGAAGGGAACGAATGGGATCTGGACGTGGACCGGACGCTGTCGCTGGTCGGGATCCCGGCGGGCGCGAAGCTGCGCAATCCCGCACCGGGTTTGGTGCCGTCGGGGCGCTGGGCGCCCGGTCAGGAGATCGCGACGTTCACCGCCGGCACATGGCGCATCGGGATGGCGCTGGGCTCCGCGTGCCAGCCTGCCCTGCGCTGGGAGACGTCGTTCCGCTTCGGCACCGCCGCGGATCAGCCGCTGTTCGGCGACTGGTTCGGCACCGGCACGCGCACCGCGGGGCTGTTTCGGGACGGTGTGTGGACCCTGCGCGACCCGCGCGCTCCCGGTAAGGAGCTGCGTTTCCGGTTCGGCCAGCGCGGCGACATCGCCGTCGCGGGCGATTGGGACGGCGACGGGCGTGCGAAGCCGGGGGTCTTTCGCAAAGGACTCTGGTTGCTCGACCAGGCCGGGTTCTACTCGCGCGGCATCGACCTTCCCGGGATCACCGCGCACATCATGGGCGCGGACAAATCGCGCCCGGTCGTCGGCGACTGGAACGGAGACGGGCGCGATAAGATCGGCGTCGTATCTGGCGCGCTATGGGTCCTCGATATCAACGGCGACGACGATCACTACTCGTTGACGCACCGGCCGGGTGGTTTTGTCTTTGGAAATGCGGGCGACGTACCGCTGGTCGGACGATGGGCATGCGGTTCCGGGTCGTAACCGCGCTCTGCGCGCTCGCGGTGCTCGCGTTCGCCGGATGCTCCCGGCCGTCGTGCGATCCACGCCTTGCATTCAAGCTGGACGGTCGGCTGATCCACGGTGTGGGCACCGATCCGGAGGATTCAAAAGTCTTCCTCGTCGTCGCCGGGGAGAAACGATGGGTCACGACTTGGGTCTGGCTCACGGCGCACGGCTACAAGGGCGAAGATCTCGTGTCGGTCCCGCACGCTGAGCTGGCGTGCTTCCCCGACGGTGCCGCGCTGCCGTGAAGCCGGGGCGCGTCAGCCGACGCGCTGGGCGACCGCGAGCAGAGAACCGCCGAAGGGACTGTTCATCCCCGCCGCGATCGCGGCATGCTCGAACGCCATAACCGTGGCGAGCGAACGGTTCATCAGCGGCGAGATGCGGAACTCGGCGCGCGGATCCGGGTTCGCGCTGTGCCGCGCGGCGAAGCGCAAGAGGATCTGCGCGGGCATCAGCAGCGAAACGAACGAGCGGAACGCCACCGCGCGAAATCCGGCCTGCTCGAGGCGTTCGCGGAGCACCGCGCGCGTGTAGCGGCGCTTGTGGTGCGCCATGTCGTCGCTGGGGCCCCACAAAAAACCGTGCTGGGGTACGGTCAGCACGAGGCCGCCGCCGGGTCGCAGCGCCCGGCGCATCTCCGCGAGGACGCGCACGTCCTCGTCGATGTGCTCGATCACGTCGAAGGCCCCGATGACGTCGAACTCGTCGCGAAACGGAATCTCGCGCGCGTCGAATTGATAGAGCTCTGCGCGCGGCACGCGGCTCGCGACGAACGCCATCGCTTCGGGAAATAGTTCGCTTGCCGCAAACCGGACGGCGGGAAACTCAACCGCGAGACGCGACACGACGAAGCCGGTGCCGCACCCGACTTCGAGAAACGACGTCAACGCGCCGAACCAGCGCCGCAGCGCCCAGACGATGATCGCGTTGCGCGCCTCGAACCACCAAAAGCCGGGCTCGACGCCGGCGAGGTATTCGAAGAAGTCGCCCTCGAAGCCGTCGTCCGCGTGGTTGCCGACGAAGGACAGGTGGCTGGGGTGCTCGGCGGGCGCGAACCCGCACGCGGCGCAGCGCCATGACGATGTCGAAATTTCGGTGGAACAGGCGACACACCGGCGCATCGACCTGCCCGTTCGCGCCGCCGTGCGGTTTTCCGCTTGCGAAGGGATTCCGGCCCCGCGCCCAAAGGCCAACCGCGTGAGCACTTTCGTCGAGAGAAGCGCCAAGCCGAAGTCGCTCCGCAAGGAAGAGCTGAACGTGTACGGCGCCACGAGCCTGGGCGTCGTTCTGAGCCGCGACGAGGTCGCCTATTACCTCGAAGACCTCAAGCGCAAGAAGGCGGACGACCTTGCGCTCTTCGGCCGCGAGAAGTTGCTCGAGAACGGCGACCTCGAAGTGGTCCGCGACCTCGCGCGCTTCGGCGGCGCGTACTTCGCCCTGCTGGACAACCCGCACCTGAACGATTTCATCGACGAGGTGCTCAACGACCGCGCCGTGATCCATTCGTACAACGCGATCATCACGCGGCCCGACGTGCGGTCCGATATGCTCGGCTTCCGCTTCCACCGCGACCAACCATACTTCAAGGACACGCGCACGAGCGTCAACGTGATGATCCCGCTCGTCGATTACTCAGCCGCGAACGGGTCGACGGAGTTCGTGCGCTCGACGCATCTCTTCAACGCGATGCCGAGCGAGGAGTTCATGGAGAAAAACGTCAGCGCGGCGAGCGGCGTCGCCGGCGAAGCGTACGCGATCGACGCGTCGCTGTGGCACCGCGCGGGGCGGAATACGAGCCCCGGCGAGCGCCCGATCCTGACGCTGAAGTACACCCTCGCGCCGTTCAAGCAGCAGGTCGACTTCTGCGTCAGCGCGGGCGACGCGATTCACGCGGCCAGCGAGCGCGTAAAGACGCGGCTGGGCTGGGACGCGCGCGTGTGCCAGACCTACGAAGAGTTTCGCGAGCCCGGCCATCTGCGCAAGTTCAAGAGCGGTCAGTACGACATGTCGGGCACCGACATCACGGCGTAGCGGCAGGGCGGTCCGCGGCGCGGTGCACGCGCCGGACGATCGTGTACGGGCGGCGTTTGGTCTCGGACAGGATGTTGGCGATGTACACGCCGTGCAGCCCCTGGATCAGCGTGATGAGCCCGCCGAAGAACCACACCGAGACGATGACTGACGTCCAGCCGTCGGCCGCGATGCCGCCGACGAAGTATTTCACGAGCAGGACGACGATCGCAACCGCGGTGCCGAGCGACACCATGACGCCCAGCCACAAGTTGAAATAGAGCAGCTTCGTGGAGGTCGTCGTGAGGTGGCGCAGCGCGATCTCGAAACGCTTGCCGAACGTGTACGTCGTGGGCGAGAGCGAGAGCTTGCGAATCGGCACCGAGGTCTGCCGGAAACCCGTGAGCGCGAACAGGTGCGCGATCGCGAACTCGCGCTCGCGGTGGCGCAGCAGCGCGCGCACGTAGTCGCGCGTCATCAGGCGCGCGGTCGCGAGATCGCGCGGCAGCTGCATGTCCGCGAGCGCGCCCACCAGCGAAAAGAACACGCGCCCGCCAGCGTTTTCGACGAACGACCCCTTGCGCCGTTCCATGACGCCGAAGACCGCGTCGAAGTCGCCGTCCCGCATCCGGTCGTAGAAACTCCGCAGGATCTCGGGCTCTTCTTCGAGGTCGCTGTCGATGACGAACACGAGCTCGCCGCGCGCGTGCGCGAGCCCGGTCATCAGCGCCTTGTGGTGGCCGAAGTTCCGCGAGAGATCCACGACGGTGATGCGCGGGTCGGCCGCGTGGAGCTTCAGCGCGCGGTCGAGGCTGTCGTCCGGCGAGCCGTCGTTCACGAGCACGAGCTCGATCTCGTCGAACAGCGGCTGCGCCGCGGCGAACGCGCGGCGGCAGAACTCGTCGATGGTCGCGCTCGAGCGGTAGAGCGTCGAGACGATGGAGAGCTTCACGGTGCGACCCATTCGGCATAGCCGACGCCGGCGCGCCCGTAGCCGTTTCCGCAGTACAGCAGATAGCGCTGCCCGCCGATCGCGACCACGTGCGGGTAGCACTGCATGTCGTCGTCCCAGCTCGACGCGGGGACGTGCAGCGGTTGCGGCGCGCGCACGAACGCGCCGCCGGCGGCCCGTTCGGCGACGAAGATCCGGTAGCGGTGGCCGCGGGCCGTGAAGTACAGCTGCTTGCGGCCGTCCCAGTCGTGGCGCGACGGCGCGCCCAGCGCATACTCGCCCGGCGCGTGCGTGACGACGTTGACGTTGAGCCGCTCCCACGCCACGCCGTCGTGCGAGCGCGCTTTCCAGAGGTTGTAATACGGTGTTGCGGGTCGTTGCGTGACGTCCCACGAGAGCAGGCGCGTGTAGTACATCACCCAGCCGTGCCCGTCGCGCTCGACGCACGACGAGCCGACGCCGATGGGCTCGGCGTCCGTGCGCGGGAGCAGCGGTGCGCGCGATGCGCGCGCAAACGTCGCGCCGCCGTCGCGGCTGGTCGCGAGCCCGAGCTGCGTCACGAACGGAACGTCCGCGCCCAGCTTGTTCCAGCCCGCGTAGTACAGCCGCAGCTCGTCCCCTGCGTCCACGACGCACGGATAGCTGACGCCGTCCATGTCGAACGCGCCCGATTCGCCGAGATCGAGCACGGGGTCGGCGCTGTAGCCGGCGACGCGCGGGTGGTCGCCCCACGCGACGGTGACCAGCCCGAGGCGGCTGCGCCCGCGCGCGTCGCGCCCGCCCGCGACGAAGCGGACGACGCCCGCGGCTTCGTCGACGATCGGAGCGAACGCGTACGCGCCGCCGGACATCCACCACGCGCCCAGCTCGGCGCCGTAGAGTCGTG
>JALZBE010000006.1:10893-16933 GCA_030947665.1 Vulcanimicrobiota bacterium
GCGCGGCGCTGCGCCGAACCTTCATGCGACGACGACCCGCACGCGCTCCTTGGCCGCGCGAGCGACGGCGAGCGCTTCGTCGCGCGTCGTGCCGAACGCGACGACGTACCCCGGCCGAGCGCGGTCGTTGTCGATGCCGCGAAACACGTCGCCCGGCGCCACCTCGACCACCAAATCCGCGACGCCCGGGATGCTCGACGCTTCATCGACGCCTTCCACGCTGCGCACGGTTCCGGCGGCGAACGAGAAGAACTCCAGGACCGCCGCGCGCCGGCCGGGCCGCGGCGCGGGCCACGGGGCCACGCTCCCCAAGCAATGTTCGAGATAGCATCGCGGCAGCGGCACGCCCGAGAGATACGGGACGATGTGCGTGTAGAGCCGGTTGCCGCCGCCGCGCGCGGCGATCTCGACCAGCGTCACGCGGCCGTCCGGCGCGACCATGTACTCGGCGTGCGTGACGCCGGTGCGCAAGCCGAGCGCGCGAATCACCTGTGTGTTGACGTCTTCGATGCGCGCGACGGTCTCGGGCGGCATCGCCGGCGGATACGTCAGTCGCGACGCGACTTGCGGAACGTCCGCGTAGTGCTCTTTGTCGGAGATCCCGAGCGCGTCGACGTGCCCGTCGTAGCACATCGCTTCGACCGTCACCTCGATGCCGTCCAGAAACCCTTCGACGATCGCGCTGCCGCTCGCCGACTGCGCGAGCGCCGCCGTGACCGACGCTTCGAGCTCGGCGCGGTTTTCGACCCGGCGCACGCCGCGGCTCGACTGGCTGTCGACGGGCTTCACCACGAGCGGAAAGCCGAACGACTCTGCTTCGCGCAGCGATCCGGACGCGCGCACGCGCACGAACGGCGGGTTGTCAATCCCGGCTGCGCGCGTCACCTCGCGCATCAGCGCCTTGTCGGTGAAGCGCAGCGCGGTGTCGTAACCGATCCCGGGCAGCCCCAGCTGCTCCGCCACGAACGCGGCCGTGGGTACGCCGACGTCGGTCGTGTCGCAGAGGATGCCGTCGATCGCGTAGCGCTTCGCCGCGTCGAGCGTTTGCGCGCGGTCGCGGATGTCGATCGCTTCGTGGTCGTCGGCGTACGCGTAGCCGGGTGCGTCCGGATACATATCGGTGACGAGGACGCCGTAGCCGAGCTCCTTGGCGAGCCGGATCGTCGGCAGCTGCCACAGACCGCCGCCGAGCACGTGGATGCGCCGGACGCCCGAACGGGCCGTCACGACGTGGCGTCGACCAGCTCTTTGAGCGTCACCAGCGCGCGTTCGATGTCGCCGAGCGGCTCGGTGCCGACGGAGACCCGCACGAACGCGTCGCACGACGCACCGTAGCCGATCCCCGGCACGGTGCAAATGGCATGTTCCTCGAGCAGCCGCATGCAGAAGTCTTCGGAGCTTAGGCGCGACGGCGCGATCGAGACAAAGAAGTAGAACGTGCTGTCGCCCGGGAGGTAGCGCAGGCCGATTCCGTCCATGAAGCGCGCGACCTGCGCGCGCGTGTCGAGCAGTGCCGCGATCTGCGGCTTGGTGATGGCGAGGATGTCGTTGAAGTGACGCGCGATGTAGTATTCCAAGATCGTCGCCGGACACGTGACGAGATGCTGGTTGAGCTTAAGAATCTGCTCGGTCAGCGCGGGTCCCGCGATCGAGTAGCCCAGCCGCCAGCCGGAGATCCCGTAGTTCTTCGAGATCGAGTTGAACACGACGACGTTGTGCTTCTCCGGATCGAAGTGACCGGTCGAGACGAAGCCGCCGCCGTGCGCGAAATCGCTGTAGGCCTCGTCGGAGAACAGCCACATCCCGCGCTCGCGCGCGAGCTCGACCAGGCCGCGAATCTCGTCGTCGCGATAGCGGTAGCCGGTCGGATTGTGCGGGTTGTTGATGATCAGCACTTTGGTGCGCGGCGTGACGTACGTGTGCCACGCGCCGGGCGGGACGTCGTACGGGATCCCGACCGGGACGCCGTGAACCAGCCGGACCTGCTCGGTGTAGCTCACCCATGCCGGCTCAGGCAGCAGCACTTCGTCGCCCGGATCGACGCACGCGAGCAGCGCCATGTAGATCGCGGCTTTCGAACCGGCGGTCAAGATGATCTCGCGGTCCGGATCGACCGGCAGCCCGTAACGCGAAGTATAGTAGCCGGCGATCGCCGCGCGCAGCTCCGGGATGCCGCGCGAGTCCGAGTAGTGGTGAACCGCGGGGTACGGCAGATCCGACATGTCGACGACGGGCAGGTCGAAGAACGCCTCGCCCAGGCTGAGCACGCAGACCTGCTTGCCGGCGCGCTTGAGCTCGTACACCTTCATGTTGAACTTGATCGACATCGCCTCGGCGATGCCCGTGGCGGTCGCGGACAAGCGCGGGGCGCCGGGAGCGCTGATCCTCATCGGGGCGGCTCTCGCTCGAATCGCACGAACTCCTCGTACACCGTCAGCGCCGAATCCACCCGCGACGCCTTGTTCACGAACACCGTGAACTCGTACGGCATGTAGTCGTTGCGCAAGACGACGTTGTTGCCGTATCGGTACGCGAGGCCCAGGATGTGGCACGGATCGGCGTGGTACGTATGCTCGAGCCGGTACTCGACGCGGTCGGACAGGAAGTTGGCGCCGAACCCCTTGGCCGCGACCGCGTCGCAGCGCGCGAACATCCCGCCGATGAATCCGAGATTGTCTTCGAGCCGGTGGTTGAACATGCCGGAGGTGAAGACGAAGTCCGCCGGCTCGGTGAAACCGCCGGCCAGGAAATCGGCCTCGACGAAGCGCGCGCCGGGATAGCGTTCGCGCGCGACCGCGAGCAGGCTGGGATTGATGTCGACGCCCGTGTAGCGCACGCCGTCCGTCCCGCGCTCGCGCAGATACCCGTACAGGTCGCCGAAGCCGCAGCCGACGTCGAGCACGCGCGCATCGCGCAGATCCCACTGCGCGGCCAGCACCTCGAAGCGGATGCGGGAGCGCCCTTTGGCGCCCCAGCCCAGCGCGCGCTCGGTGGGACCGAACTCTGCGAGCCGCCGGTCGTAGCGCTCGATCGCGGTGCGCCGGTCGTTCGGGTTCATGCCGCCGCCGCGCGGAAGAACAGCCGGCGCGCGTTTCCGTGGAGGACGGCGTCGACCGCGGCGTCGTCCAGCCCCGCGTCCGCGCAGATGCCCAAGAGAATGTCGTACTGCATCGCCGGCGACGCGTACGGATAGTCGGAGCCGAACAAGATGCGCGTGGGGGGCGTGAATCGGATCAGTTTTTCGAGATCGCGCAGGAGTGAAGTGTCGGCCAGGTACTGCAGCGCGAACGACAGGTCGTAGTGCGCGTTGCCGAGCTCGCGCAGGTGGAAGAAATACTCGAGCAGCCGGTACCCGCCGCAATGGGCGACCACGACGTCGCGCGCGGGAAACGTCTCGGCGATGCGGATGATCTGCGCGAGGGACGGCTGGTGCTCGAGCGCTTTGCCGTAGTAGAACGCGTCGATCACGATCGGCGCGCGGTCGGGAAAGGTCTCGAGCGCCTCGACGATGCGGTCGTAGTCCGGCGCGCGCAGGCGCTGAATCCGCGAGTGGATCTTGACGGCCGACACGGCGCCGCGCACGACCTCCGCGCGCACGAAGTCGACGGCGTCGAGGTCGAGGATCAGCGTGATGCTGTCGCCGTCGCGGCGCACGGCGGTGTGCCTGCTGTAGGAGGTCACATCGTTGAAGATGATATTACGGCCGGCCACCGCCATGTCGTACGCCGAGCCGACCGCGTCGAGGTGGTAGTGGGCGTCGAAGACGTTCCGCTCGCGCGGAGACGTCACGCCGGAACCGCGCTCGAACGAGGCCGGAACGCGCGGACGTTTTCGATGACGTAGTCTTGCTCGGCGTCCGACATGTCGTTGAAGAGCGGCAGGCGGATCAGCCGTTCGCTGCTCGACTCGGACACCGGCAGCTCACCGCGCCGGTAGCCGAGGTGCGCGCCGTACTCCGAGACGTGCAGCGGCACGTAGTGGAAGACTGCGCCGATGTCGCGCTGTCTCAGAAACGCGATCAGGTCGTCTCGGTCTTCCAGCGACGGCATCAGCAGATAATAGAGATGGTACGGCTGCACGCACCCCGGCGTAACGGTCGGGCGCACGGTCCCCAGGTGCTCGGCCCACGGCGCGAGCTCGGCGTCGTACCGTTCCCACACGTGCCGGCGAACCTGCTGCGTCGCGGGCGCGCATTCGAGCTGGGCCGCGAGAAACGCCGTCAGCAGCTCGCTGGGGAGATAGGACGAGCCCGGCTCGACCCAGCTGTACTTGTCCACTAGCCCGCGGAAGAACCGGCTGCGGTTGGTGCCTTTCTCGCGGATGACGACGGCCCGTTCGAGGTATTGCGGCGCGTTGACGACCAGCGCGCCGCCTTCGCCGCACATGATGTTCTTGGTCTCGTGAAAGCTCTGCGTGGCAAACACGCCGAACGATCCGAGCGGGCTGCCGTGATACGCCCCGAAGAGTCCGTGCGCGTTGTCCTCGATGACGGGGATCGCGTGCGCGGACGCGATGCGCCCGATCGTATCCATGTCGCACGCTACGCCGGCGTAGTGCACGACGACGATCGCGCGTGTGCGGCCGGTGATCGCGGCTTCGAGCAGCCGTTCGTCGAGGTTGAGCGTATCGGGGCGCACGTCGACGAACACCGGGCGCGCGCCGCGCAGCACGAACGCGTTGGCCGTCGACACGAAGGTGAACGAGGGCATGATGATCTCGTCGTCCGGCCCGATGTCGAGCAGCAGCGCCGTCATGTCGAGCGCGTGCGAACACGACGTCGTCAACAGCGCGTCACCGCCGCCGGTCAGCTCCTCGATGCGCCGCGCGCAGAGCTTCGTGTAGTGACCGTCACCGGAGAGGTGCGCTCGCTCGACCGCGTCGCGCATGTATTCGAATTCGCGGCCCGTCAGTGCCGGACGGTTGAACGGGACTTTCACCGCACCGCTGCTTGGAGGAGCCGGGATTCTTCTCCTTCAGAGCAAGCGGCTGGATCATGACGTCTATACGGCTTCCGGCACCGTCTTCACGTGCGCGCCCGGGGACCCGTTTCGATGCGGAAACAAACGGTCGAAAAGATCCTTTGCGGTGCTGTCCCAGTCGCTGTAGTTCGCCTCGATTTCGGCGGCGGCCGCAGCGCTGATGCGCTGCCGAAGCGCTGCGTCGAGCACGGCGTCGCCGATACGCTCGGCCAGCGCCGACGCGGTCGTTTCCGCGAGCAAGCAATTGTCGCCGTCGCGCAGGAGCCAGCGCGTGCGCTCGTTGTGATTCGTCACGACCGCCGCGCCGCACGCCATCAGCTCGAGCGGCAGGTACGACGGATGGCTCGTCATCATAATGACGACGCCGACGTCGATCGCACGGTACAGCGGGCCGGTCGCGTGGTAGCCGAGCAGCCCGAGGTTGGTCACCACGCCGCCGAGCGCGAACGTCTCGGGATCCCACTCGGATCCGGCGGAGACGATCTCGACCCGGTCGCCGAACCGCTTCTTGATGGCGCGCAGCGCGCGCGCGAGCAATTCGAACCCGTTGCGCAGATGACCCGGGCGCATGTACGCGAAGATGCGCACGGGCCGCGTTCGATCGTCGCGCCGCCCGCGCCGATGGAAGACGCGTGAATCGACCGCCGGCGCGAACGCGGTCGACGATCCGCCCAGCGCCGCATAGCATTCGCGCAGGCCGATGGTGTTGCACACGCCTTCGAACCCGAAGCGATACGTCGCCGTGACGAGCGCGGTCGTCGTTCCGGCAGGATAGAAACTCGGTTCGAAATCCTGCACGAGGTAACAGCGCTTGCCGGCGCCGGTCCATCGCAGCAGCGCGTACGCGGTCGTCCAGAACGTTGCGAACGCCGCGTCCACGTCGGGGAGGCGGCCCGTGTCCGCGGGCGACGCGATGCGGTGTACCTCGAGCCCGCGCAGCGCGGGAAATGCCGCGACGACGCGGTCGCGCACGACGTCCGCCGGCGTCCTGCCCATCGTCACCAACACCGGCGCGACGTCGAGGTGCTGCTTCCAAAGGCTCGCGAAGCGCAGGATCGTCG
>JALZBE010000533.1 GCA_030947665.1 Vulcanimicrobiota bacterium
CAGCGCCGATCCGGAAATCGAGGCGCTCGCGCCGCGCATGGCATCCAAGGTCGAGGTGGACGCGGGCGGCGTGCACGAACGCCGTATCGCAGCGAGTCCGCGCGGCGAGCCGGATCGTCCGCTCCAGTGGGACGAGCTGATCGCGAAGTTCAACGACCTGGCATCGGTGACGTGGGACGCGTCGAAGCGAAAGCGGATCGTGGAGAACGTTCGGCGGCTGGAGCGGATCACCGACGTTCGCTCCTTCACCGCCGAGCTCGGCGCGGATCCGAACGTGTGGATCAAGCTCCGGTAGCCATCAAAACTCTATCGAGACCGGCCGAAAAATAGACGAGCTCGCCGTCAACCGGCGAGCTCGTCGTGGGACTCTTCGCGTGAGGTGCTAACCCTTTGAGGCGCTTACGAGCTTGCCCGCCTTGTCGACGACGATCTTGATGAGCTCGCCGGCGCTATCGCGCACGGTCTTCACCGTGTTGCCGCTCGCGTCGGTCGTCGCCGCTCCGATGGCCGGCAGCTGCAGCACGTTGCCGATGATCTTCGCAGCGGCGCCGCCGGCCGCTCCCGCGAGGCCTTTCTCGACGATGTTGCCGGCCGCGTCCACGGTGTGATTCACCGTTTGCCCCAGCGTGTTGACGGTTTGGGAGAGGAACCCGCCGGGTGCGAGCGCGGTGTTGGCGATGCCGCCGACCGTACTGACCGTCGTATCCACCGTGGACAACAAGCGGTCGACGATCTGCGGATTGCGGTCGAGCGTCGTGAGCGTACGGTCGATGATGTACGCGACATTGTCGAGGCGGACGCGCAACAGCACGCTGGCCTTCACGCCCTTGATCGTGAGCTTCACCTTGTCGATGCCCACGTCCACGCCCGCCGTGAGAGACAGGAGGTTGGCCAGCTTTGCATCCAGGTTCACGTGCGCTTTGAGGTTGTCGACCTGTAAATCGATCGACTCCACCGAGAGGTTCGGGATCTGGAGCAGCACGTCGGGGTCGTTCGCGCTGGTGCGCGGCGGCGTCGGGTTGGGGATGTTGCCGGGGGGGCTGGGCGCCGCCTGCGCCGGAGCGGCGAGCGGCATCACCGCACACAGTGCTGCAAGCGTGACGCCGCAAACGGTTCTCTTGGTCATTGTTTCTCCTCGCCGCTTACGGCGCGACGTGATGTGCTGCGATGATGCGCGTTAACCGCGACAAGTCTCCGTGGAATTGGCCGTCGCCACGAACGCCGCGCAGGGTCACACTGATGTGCGCGGTCGAAAGAGCGACCCCGACGCGGACCTGGAGCGGGCTGTTTATGCCGACTTGGAGCGACGTCTCATAGGGACCGCGATCGATACGGCGCTCGGCGATGTTGAGTTGGATCCGTTCATCGCGGACCGCGACGACCGGCTCGTCGGCGCGCGCCGCCGGCGGAAGGACGAACGTGCCGGCGGCCACGACCAACGCCGAGCAAAGCCGCGCGATCAATGCGGCGCCGCCGGTGCCGGCGACGGCGAAGCGTGCGAATTGGCCGGGTCGACGAAGCGCGATGCCGCGTGGAGTTGGATCCGTACGTTACGGTAGGTGACGCCCGCCTTCGGGTGCGCGGGGAGGTTCGTGCGCGTGATCGTGTACCCGCCGACCTGATTGACCCCGGACACCTTGACCTTCGCATTCTTTGGGACGACCGTGTAGCGGACGGACTGGATATGCACGTCCGCATCCAGCACGACATCGGCATCGGCCGACGGCGGCGGCGTGCCCTGCACGGTGGTCGTGCTCTGCGCGAACGAGGCCCGTCCCCCGACGAGCACGAGCGACACTGCGAAAACACACGATCCGGCCAACCGACCGCATTTCATGGGCGCCCTATTCCTTGAAAGGGGCAACTATAAACGCGCGCGGTTGCTGTGTCCGTAGTCGGTCACTTCGGGCGACGACGTCGATCGGCAGCGGCGAAACGGACGACCGTGCACATCCTAGACATCCTGGAGGATTCCGGCCTGCTCGCGCTATCGGCTTTGTACGATAAAGAACGCTCCGAGCACCAACGCGGCGATCGCGCCGAGACCCGCGAGCGTCGGCGAGATCACGAGCCCGAGGAAGATGCACGTCACGGCCAGCGCGGTCCAGATCAGCAGCGGCGAGCGCGTGGTGAACGTGCCGACCAGTTCGCCTGCGCCGTCGGACACCTTCGCGTCGTCGCGGTCGCCGTACAGGTCCGCTTCGCGCTCCGCGACGATCATGTAGCCCGCGACAAAGATCAGCGCGAACGCCATGAACCCGAGCAGGAACGTGCCGACGACCTCGTGCGCGACCAGCCAGTACGCGATCGCGATGACGATGGAGAACACCGCGGAGCTGATGAACAGCCGCAGGCCGATCATCATCGCGGCGTTCTCGCGGCGACGTCGGGGTGGTGCGCGTCGAAGACCGGGCGTTCGCTGCGTATTGGCGGGAGGGTGTCGAAGTTGTGCTCCGGCGGCGGCGACGTCGTCCACCATTCCAAAGAGTTCGCGCGCCACGGGTCCGCGCCGACCGGCTCGCGCTTGCGGGTCGACACCACCACGTTCCATGCGAACACCAGGACGCCGGCGAGCATCACGTACGAGCCCAGCGTCGCGATCAAGTTCAGCACCGGCAGCTGACCTTCGTTCGCGTAGGTGAACACGCGCCGTGGCATGCCGTCCAGCCCGAGCTGGTGCATCGGGAAGAACGTGACGTTAAAGCCCACGAACAGCAGCCAGAAGCACCACGCGCCGAGCCGTTCCTGCAGCTTCACGCCGAACATCTTGGGCCACCAGAAGAACAGCGCCGCGAAGATCGCGAACAGACTGCCGCCGCCCAGCACGTAGTGCATGTG
>JALZBE010000534.1 GCA_030947665.1 Vulcanimicrobiota bacterium
CTTGCCGGGCGCGAACTCGGAATACTCGGCGACGTGGACGGTTTGCCGTTCGAGCGCCACATCGGGCGCAAGCGTGTAGCCCAGCATCGCCCCGTTGTCCCGGTCGAAGTAGATGTCCGCCGGCACGCCCGTCTTCGGCTCGATCCGAACGACGGCCGCCGTCTTCTTGGCGAACGTTGCGTCGGGTCGCGTGCTCGCGGGGACCTCAGCCAATCCCTCGGAGCCGATGACGTCCGCGGTCAGCGCTTCGCGCGCGTCGCGGCCGCGGCGCGTCACCGTATTGCCGTTGATGTTCGCGCGCCAGAACACGCTGCCGGTGAAGCCGTCGGAACGTACTTCGACACCGTACGCCGTCGTGCTCGCCCGGTAGAGCAGATCGCGGCGGATCATCACGCTCGTCGCGTTCGCCTCGCCGAGCGGGTCCGGCGTCGCGCCGGGTTTGGGCGTGGCCGCTGGTGAGGCCGCCTCAGCGTGAACGGTGACGCGCGCGCTCTTGAGGGTGCCGTCGCCCAGCGCCCACCCAACGTACGCTCTGTGCTTGGCGATGAGGGTGGCGGCGTCGTCCGTCGCGGACCGCGCGGCATGCGGAGCAAGCAGCATACATGCCACCGCTCCCGCGGCCATGAAGACCCGGTTCGTCATGCCGGTGACTTGGCGCGTGCCGGCGCGCGGGGCCTGCCGAGCAAGTGCACCCGTGGAGGGTCTTGATGGGTTCCCTATAATCGACGTCCGGTTCGTCCCGCCGCACGTGCGAACGGATCGGACGGACGAACGAACGGCTCGGTAGCTCAGCGGTAGAGCGGGGGACTCATAAGCCCTAGGTCGTAGGTTCAAATCCTACCCGAGTCAGTTTTCTCGAGGGTAATGACATGTCGACGATCCCCTGCGATTTCTGCCCGCACCCGGTCGACCGGGCGCAAATGGAAGAAATCGAGATCAGCCACTACGTGCCGGACAGCTCGGGGGACGACTTGGCGTACGCGCGGACGTATTTCTTCGGCCACCCGGACTGCGTCCGAAAATTCTACCGCGGCCTCGTAGAGCACAAGCTCGACCTGTTCAAACACATGCCCACCACCGGCCCCACGCCGCCCCCCGCAGCCACCGAAGACCGGGGCCGCTAGGAGGGCCCGAGGCGATTTCGCCATAGCCGCCGATGTCGTGAGGCTGACCCGCGTCGTACGCGGGTCATGCCGTGCGGTCCGCGAGCAAAGCGAGAGAACCGATGCTCCCGTAGCTCAATTGGATAGAGTGTCGCCCTCCGAAGGCGAAGGTTGCCCGTTCGAGCCGGGCCGGGAGCACGTTCCTTTTTCCGCCGAGGACGCCGCGTTCGTGCGGCGCGCGATGGTGCTCGCCGAGCGTGCCGCCGCCGCCGGCGACGTGCCGATCGGCGCGGTGCTGGTCGTGGACGGCCGCGTCTTCGAGGCGTGCAACGAGAAGGAGAAGCGGCCGGATCCGACCGCGCACGCGGAGATGCTCGTGATCGGCGCGGCCGCCCAAGCGCTCGGCCGGTGGCGCATCGGCGGGTCGCTGTACGTCACCAAGGAGCCGTGCGCGATGTGCGCGGGCGCGCTGGCCGCGGCACGGATCGAACGGCTGGTCTTCGGCTGTCGCGACCCCAAGGGAGGGGCGGCGGGCTCCGTCATCGATATACTCGGGTCGGCCGCCGTGAACCATCGCGTCGACGTGGTCGACGGGGTGCTCGCGGAAGAAACCGCCGCACAGCTGCGCGAGTTCTTCGCAAAGAAGCGGCGCGCGGAGAGGTGGTCGAGTGGTTGAAGGCACCCGCCTCGAAAGCGGGCGTACGTTGATAGCGTACCGTGAGTTCGAATCTCACCCTCTCCGCCACATCAGCGAGGCGTCGCCCCTATCGGACGGCGCCTCGTTCGTTCGTGCGCGCGGCGCGTGCTAGAATCGGTCATGCGGCTTCGTATCGGCGCGTTCGCGCTCGCGATGCTCGGCGCGTGCATCGCCGGCGCCAGCGGCGCATCGCCGCTGCATCCGTGGACCGATCCGACCACGCTGCGGCTGACCGTCGTCACCGAGCCGCGCGGCTTCAACCCGATCTACTCGACGAATCAGGAGGACGACTATCTCGCGTCGCTCTGCTTCGATCTGCTGATCACGCAGGACGGCGCGGGACGGCTCGTGCCCGACCTCGCCGCCGAGGTGCCGACGCTGCGCAACGGCGGGATCGCCGCCGACGGCAAGACGATCCGCTACGCGCTGCGGCGCGGCGTGCGCTGGCACGACGGCGCGCCGTTCACCAGCGCCGACGTCGCGTTCACGTGGCGCGCGGTCATGGACGCGCGCAATGCGGTTTCGAACCGGAACGGCTACGACCGCGTCGAGCGCGTGGACACACCCGATCCCTACACGGTCGTGTTCCATCTCAAGGAGCCGTACGCGCCGTTCGTGCGCACCGTGTTCGCCGAAGCCGACACGACGTATCGCATCCTGCCGCGCCACCTGCTCGAGCGTGAAGCGTCGCTGGACCGGGTCGATTTCAACACGCATCCGGTCGGGACGGGCCCGTACAAGTTCGTGCGCTGGGACCGCGCGCAGAGCGTCACGTACGAAGCGAACCCCGGGTACTTCGGCGGCGCGCCGCACATCCCGAAGATCGTCGTGCGCATCATCCCGGATTTCGCGACGACCGCGGTGGAGCTGCGCACGCACCACGTCGACCTCGGCCGGGTGGACCCGAGCGGGTTCAACCTCTTGCGCGGCGCGGAGGGGATCGAGGGCGAGCTGATCACCGCCAACGCGTTCGGCGCGTATCTGCTGAACATGGCGCGCCCGCCGCTCGACGACGTGCGCGTCCGGCGCGCGGTGG
>JALZBE010000535.1 GCA_030947665.1 Vulcanimicrobiota bacterium
GGATTGCTGTGCCCCCACCACCTGTCCCGGTGCGGGGCATGAGTAGCCGGTCATGACGCCCTTCGTCGTTGGCCACACCACGAAGGTCCCGCCGCCCGTCGCGTAGTTCGGGTACAGCTGCGCGATCTGCGGCTTGAAATAGGGATCGGGCGAACCGCTGCCGATCGCGTCGATCGCCTTTTGCGCACCAGTTCCGCCCGAGAACACGCTGAGGTCGAAGCCGGCGGTATCGGCTTGATTTTCCGACCCCTCCCAGAGCATCCCAGGCTCGTCGGACAGCGCGCTCGGCGAAAGCCCGTCCTGGATCCAGAACCGTTTGTCGACCGGCGAGAGATACTTGATCGCCGGGCCGGTTTGCACCGGAGCGAACGGGAACGGCTGGCCGTCGACAAGGATCGATGACGACGCCGACGCCCACATCGTCGGAGCGGTCGCCACGACGACGTAGTCGTAGCCGCCTTGCGTCGTCCCGTCGGAAAACGTCAGCGTAACGCGGCTGGTGGTGTCGATCGCAGTGACCGTTTTCGCGACGAGCGGCAAGGTGCCAAGCAGCGCGAAGGCAAGCTGTTGATTTCCCGCGGTACACCGAAAGACTTCCGAGTCGTCGAAGAAACCTTGCCCGCTCCCACCCGCTTTGAACTGCGCGAGGTTCGCGAGCCAGCTTTGGTCACCGATTTTCACGCAGTTGTCGAGCTCGAACGTCGTGGAGATCGCGTACGCGACGTCGGGAGCGGTGCTCGCGGGGATCTGCGCGCCGAGGTTCATCGCGTCCATCGCAGGAGCGTTCGGCGTGGTCCACGGGGTGAATGGCTCCTTGATCATCTGCGACGCGTTCAGCCACGGGTCCAGGACCGTCTGCATGTCGTCGTGGAGCTTTTGCTGAGCCTGGGTATCGTACGTTCGGCCGTTGAGAATCAGCGGCGAGTGCAGGTGCGCCCCGGCGTACTTGTCTTCCGTCGTGAGAACGCTGAGTCCGAGTCCGAATTGCGCCGCGAAAAGCAGCCACGCCGGATGATTGAGGCCGATCAGCTCCGCACCTAATTCGAGGATGCGCCCCGGTACGATGTCTCGGGAGGACTTGACACGGCCGCCGGGCACGCCGTTCCCGTCGTAGACGGTCACATTGAACCCGAGCTGCGACGCGACGTACGCCGCCGAGCATCCGGCAAAGCCGGCGCCGACGATCGCGACCTTACCCGGAGACGGCCCTTCGCGCGGCGGCGCCTTGATCACATCGACGGGCATCGCGGCGCGGACGCGATCGTGATGCTCCCTAGCACGTTGCGTCCGATCGATACCGGATCTCCCGGTTCCAAACCGCCGGTGCAATCTACCGAAAAGTGAACGTCCCAAAGTAAACCCCTTCAAACCTTATCTAGATGTAACCGACGTTGAACTGATAACTGCTCGGAACGGGCTCGCAACGAAATACCGCGGTACCTCATCGAGTCAGAGCCGCCGCGGCATGTAGAAATGCGCGTGAAAGAGCGCTCGGCCTTGCGGGCTGGGCGCGCAGCGGTAGATCGACTGCGAATACGTCATCGACCTCGCGGCGGCGAGCGCCGCTGCGTTCAGAATCGACGACGGACTCGACACGATGCGCGCGTCCGACGGCTTGCCGTGTTCGTCCACCAGCACGCTGACCGTCACGATCCCACTGATGCCTTGCTGTCGCGCCATCGCGGGCGCTTCGACCGCGACGCTGTGATCCGCGCTGCCTTCGATGAACGGGCGCTCGCACGTTATCGGCGGATCCGGCACCGGCACGGCGTCGAACGTGCGCGTGTGCGGCACGATCGCCGCGTCGCTCGCCGGCTCGATCGCCTGCACGGAGGTCGCGTGCAGCGCGCACGTCACGCTGCGGCCGTACTGCTGCACGCTCACGATCGCCGCGGCCACGACCTCTTGATCCAGCGGCGCGCGCACGATCGTCATCATCCCGTCGAACGGTGCGACGACGTGCGCGTTCATCGTATCGAGCCGGAACGTCCCGCTGCCGGCGATTTGGCGCGAATAGTCCCGGAAGCGAACGAGGTAGCGCCGGCCTTTCGGATCGTCGGCCAACCGGGAAATGCCCTCGATATCGATCGTCGCGCACGGGTCGGGCGGCGCCATCTGCGCCACGGCAGGCGGCGGCCACCATGCGGCGGCGAGACCAAAGATCAAGGCGATTGCGACCCGGTGCATCGCGAGCACGGTTCGGCTTGCCAAGAGACCCCGCCTACCGTATACTCCCCGTACCGACGTGGCCCCATGGGCCCACGCCGTGTTTGTTGTCCGCTACCACAGGGGTCGGGCGGCGCCGCCGCCCGTGCGAAGTCGGTGTACGAAAATAAAAGCCTGATTTGCAAAGACTGCGGAAACGCGTTCGATTTCACCGTCCGCGATCAGATGTTCTACGCGGAGAAGGGGTTCGAGAACGAACCGCAACGCTGCCGGGACTGCCGTACCGCGCGCAAGGCCCGCGCGAACGGCCCAGCCGCCGGACCGCTTTCCACCGCGGGGCTGCGCGAGTTGTTCGACGCGGTGTGCGCGCAGTGCGGCAACGCCACAACGCTGCCGTTCAAGCCGCGCGGTGACCGGCCGGTGTATTGCCGCAGCTGCTTCGCCTCCGTGGGGGCGACAGTAGTTCACTGAGCCCCGCCGAATCCGCGGGGTGTGGATTCGGTCTGGTACGACGACGACGCGGTTGGTTTTCTCGATCAGCGGGCGCTGCCGCGCGCCGTCGTGCGCGAGCGCGCGACGAGCGTCGACGCGGTGGTGGACGCGATTCGCACGCTCGCGGTGCGCGGTGCGCCGGCGATCGGCATCTTTGGCGCCTACGGCGTAGCGCTC
>JALZBE010000536.1 GCA_030947665.1 Vulcanimicrobiota bacterium
GAGCAGCCGCGAGCCCATCGCGCTGCGCGTGCGGTCGATCGTCGCGAGCAGCGTCGCGCGCGGGTTCGCGCCGAGGGCTTTGGTCAGCTCGAGGTTCTTGCGCGTGTTCGGGTCGAGTGCGAGGAAAGTCGCCTGCCGGTAGAACTGCGCGTCGCGCAGCGCCGTTGCGCCGCTGTGCTGCACGCTGACGCGCCGCACGAACGCGCTGAGCGCGTCGAGCGCGCGGTGCATCGCAAGCGAGGCGTCGAACGAGAAGCCGTCGATCGGATCGCGCGCGCGCTCGCCCACCGCGGCGAGCACCGGTGCGGCGATGCGGGTCTGCGCGTCCTCCAGCGCCGCGTCGAGCGCCGCGCGCACGTCGTTGGGGACGTCGGCGACCAGCTCGGCCGGTTCGAGCCGCCCGATCTCGGCGAGGACGTCCTCGAGCGCCGACTCACCGTCGAAGGCGGTGGCCGACACATGCCCGGTCGAGATGTCGGCATGCGCGAGCGCGATGACGTCGTCGTACGCGGTGATCGCGGCGAGATAGTTGTGCGCGGAGCGTTCGAGGATGTGCTCTTCGAGCAGCGTCCCCGGCGTCACGACGCGCACGACGTCGCGCCGCACCAGCTTGTTGGGGATCGGCGCTTCGAGCTGCTCGGCGAGCGCGACGACGCGGCGCTGCGCGACCAACTTGGCGAGGTAGCCGTCGAGGGCGTGATGCGGCACGCCCGCCATCGCGACGCGCCGGCCGCCGCCCGCCTCTTTCGACGTCAGCGCGATCGAGAGCGCGCGCGCGATCGTCTCGGCGTCTTCGCCATAGGCTTCATAGAAGTCGCCGACGCGCGAGAGCAAGATCGCCTCGGGATAGCGATGCTTCATCCCGAAGTACTGCTCGAGCATCGGCGACCACGTCAGGGTCGTCGTCATCCGAGCCGTGACCGCATCTGCGGCCCGTTCCCGCCGCACGCCGGTCCCTCCCTGTGGAGAATGTGGAGAAGGTGAAGGGCTTTCGCTTGCACGCCGAGGAGGCAACGCGCGTGCGGCGCCGCCTGATCGTCACGGTCGACGACTTCGGACTTGCGATCCCGGTGAACGAGGCGGTCGAGCGCGGCCATCGCGAGGGGATCGTCACCGCGGCCAGCTTGATGGTGGCGGAGGACGCGGCGCCGGATGCGGTCGCGCGCGCAAAAGACAACCCGACGCTTGCCGTCGGGCTGCACGTTGTGGTCGTCGCGGGACGGCCGCTGTTGCCGCCCGAGCGCATCCCCGACCTCGTCGGACGCGACGGACAGTTCTCAAGCGAGCTCGCGCGCGCGGGCGTGAATTACTACTTCCGCCGCTCGGCGCAGCGCCAGCTCGAAGCGGAGGTTCGCGCGCAGTTCGCAGCGTTTGCTGCGAGCGGACTAGCGTTCGATCACGTCAACGCGCAGTGCCACTACCATCTCCATCCGACGGTGCTCGGCCTGATCTTGAACGTGGCGCGCGACTACGGGCATCCGCCGATGCGCGTCCCCGACGAGCCCGGGCACGCGGCGTTCCTGTCGCCGTTCTTGCGCCTGATGAAGGCTCGCATGCGCGCGAACGGCGTCGCGCACAACGACCACGTCTTCGGCTTCAACGACACCGGCCGCATGACGCAGGACCGCGTGCTCGGTTTTCTTGCGCGGTTGCCGCCAGGCACCACGGAGCTGTATTTTCACGCCGCGACGGGCCGCTGGCCGGGGATCGCGCCCGACCTGAAGTCGTACCGGCTCGAAGACGAGTTCGCCGCGCTGGTGAGTCCGCACGTCGCCGAAGCCGTGCGCGCGAATGGCATCGAGCGCATCGCGTTCCGAGACGTCGTCCGTGCGCATTGACGCACGAGACGTCGCCGCGCGGCTAACATTCGCGGCCACCATCGGCGCGCTGCTGTACGGCGCGGTCTCGGTCCACCGCGTTCGCGCATTCGGACGTCGCGTGCGCGAGGACCGCGCGCAGCCCGCCTGGCGGCCGGCCGTGACGATCATGAAGCCCGTGCGCGGCGTCGACACAGGACTCGAAGAGAATCTTCGTTCGTTCTGCAATCAAGAGTATCCCGATTTCCACGTGGTGTTCGGCGTCCACCAAGCCGACGATCCCGCGCTGGATGTGATCCAGCGGGTCGCTGCGGCGGCGCCGGAACGCACCACCGTCGTCGTCGGTGACGGCCTCGCGCGCTGCCGAAACCCAAAGATGGCAAACGTCGCTCCGATGGTCGCGCACGCCCATGGTGATATCTACGTGATCGCCGACAGTGACATGCGGGTCACGCCCGACTATCTCGACGCCGTCGTCGCGGCGTTCGCCGATCCGAGCGTCGGCGCCGTGACGGCGCGATTTCGGGGCGAACCGGCCGACGCAACGCTCGCATCGACGCTTGGAGCGATGAGTATCACCGAGCAGTTCATGCCGTCGGCGCTCGTAGCCGAGGCGCTTGAACCCGTGAAATATCTGTTCGGCTCGACGATGGCGGTTCGTCGCAACATCCTCGAGGCGATCGGCGGGATCACGGTCGTCGGTGATCACCTCGCGGACGATTTCACGCTTGGCCGGCTCGTCACGGAGCAGGGCTACCGTGTGGCAATCGCGTCATACGTCGTCGCGAACATCGTTGCCGAGCCCGGCGTGCGCGCGCTCATCGAACACGAGCTGCGCTGGGCACGGACGATACGGGCGGTCAAGCCGTTCGGCTATCCCGCGACGATCCTCACATACCCGCTCCCCGTGGCGCTGGCCCATCTCGCGCTCGCGCGCAAACGGCGAACGGCTCTCGCGCTCGTCGCGATCGCCGCGCTGCTGCGGCTCGCGCTCCGGAACGCCGCGCACGGGGCC